>JAJBVC010000144.1 GCA_020860025.1 Clostridiales bacterium
ATTTTTAATAATGTTTAAATTATACTAATAACAGTTCTTGATTATAAAAAATTTAAGCGCTTGACTTTTCAAAATGCGAGAATTATAATTATTAGAAATCTAATATTAAGTGAGATGATAAAAATATGGAATTTCAGGATTTGCTTATAACTACAAACGCAATGCATCGTAAATGCATTGCAAAAATAATTGACGGCACTTCCCTTACAAGAGGACAACCAAAAGTTTTGCGTTATTTAGATAAGCATAACGGCTCCAATCAAACAGAAATAGCCGCAGCTTGTTATATTGAAACAGCTTCTATGACCTCATTGCTTAACGGAATGGAAGAAAACGGTTTAATAGAGCGTAGGCGTGTAAACGGTAATAAGAGAACGTATTATATTTTTTTGACAGATAAAGGAAAAGAAATGTGTCAAATAATCAATATGGCTTTTGATGATGTAAATCAAAAAGTATTTTCCGAAATACCTTTAGATGATCAAAAAATATTTTTAGAGGTATTTGAAAAAATATATAATCAATTAAGTATAATACTTGAAAAAAACAGATGATGAGGTAATAAATGTCTGAAAAAAGAAAAAACATTCCGAATGAAAATAAAATGGCGGTTATGCCGATACCGAAGCTGTTGACAAATATGTCAATACCTTTAATGTTTTCTCTGCTGATACAAAGTTTGTATAATATAGTGGATGGAATATTCGTTGCAAAATTAAGTGAAAATGCATTAACGGCAACCTCATTAGCATATCCGTTACAGGTGATTATGATTACCGTATCAGTCGGAACGGCAATAGGTGTAAACGCACAACTTTCAAGACTGCTCGGAGAGAAAAAAGTTAACAATGTTACAAATACAGCGGTAACAGGATTGATTTTAACCGTAGGCAGTTCTTTAATATTTGTTTTCGCAGGGGGATTTTTTGCAAACCAAATTGCTTCGGTTTTGACAAGTGACTCTGAAATTATTCAACTTTGCGGTCAATATCTCCAGATATGTATGATATTTTGTTCGGGGATTTTTATTGAAATGATGTTTCAAAGATTTTTGCAGGCTAACGGCAAAACATTTTTAAGTATGGTGTCTTTGGTTGTTGGGGCTGTAGCTAACATTGTTCTTGACCCTATTATGATATTTGGCTACTTGGGTTGCCCTGCACTGGGTATTCGTGGTGCGGCAACAGCAACTGTTATTGGTCAATGGCTCGGTTCGTTAATTGCATTTTTACTCAATACCTTTTTTAACCGTGAAGTAAAAATTTCATTTAAAAATTACAAAATGACTAAATCAGCGGTTAAAAAGATATATATAATCGGTGCTCCAACAATGATAACAAATGGTATGCCATCAGTTATGGTTGCTGTTATGAATGCTATCTTAATGCCGTTTTCATCATCCGCCGTCGCCTTTTTCGGAGTGTATTATAAATTACAAAATTTTCTTTTAATGCCGATTAACGGTATGGGTCAGGCGTGTCTGCCTATTATTTCATATAATTACGGAACCGGAAATTTTAACAGAATTAAAAAAGTGTTTAAATGCAGTATTCCCGCAACTATTGTAATTTCACTCGTTGCAACGATAATATTTTTTGTTATACCGCAACCGTTATTAGAACTTTTTTCGGCAAGCGATGAAATGCTTTCTATCGGTATTGACGGTTTACGAATTATATCAACAACATTCGTATTTGCTTCTGTTACGGTAATTCTCGGCTACGCCTCATCGGGGCTCGGCAACAGTATTATACTGATGATTGCAACCCTGATTCGTCAGTTCGCAGTACTTTTGCCTATAGCTTATTTATTGGCGGTTGTAATGGGAATTAAATATGTGTGGTACGCATTTTTACCGGCTGAAATAATTGCACTGATTTATATAGCAATCTCTTCTAAAAAATTATATCAAAAAGCGAAAAATACTTAAGCAAAAAATAAAACAGAATGAAATTGGTATTACAGGAGGGTGATGGAAGTGAAAACGTTAACAACAGATTTTACAAAGGGTAATATTCCAAAACAACTTTTTCGATTTGCCTCACCTCTGTTTCTTTCGAGTCTGCTGCAAGTAATCTACAATATGGTAGATATGATTGTTGTCGGCAATGTGGTCGGCGACGTTGGTTTATCCGCCGTTGCGGTCGGCGGCGATATTTCAAATATGCTTTTGTTTTTGGGAATGGGCTTTGCAAATGCGGGTCAGGTAATTATTGCACAATATTTGGGAGCCGGAAAAAAGAAACAAATCGGTAGGTTTATCGGAACAATGACTACGGTGCTTACCATTGCGGCAATTATACTTTCTGTAATAGGAATTATTTTCTGCAAGGTATTTTTAAGCTGGATGAATACTCCGAAAGAAGCGTTTGAAGAAGCACTTGCATATTCAAACATATGTATTATAGGTATGGTTTTCATCTACGGTTATAATATTATGAGTGCTATTTTGCGTGGACTCGGTGATGCAAAGCATCCGTTTATATTTGTAAGCATTGCCTCGGTAATGAATATTATATTGGATATTATTTTTGTTGCAGTTCTGTCTATGGGAGCAGGCGGCGCCGCTTTAGCGACTGTTATCAGTCAGTGTATCAGCTTTATTTTCAGCGTAATATTCTTGTATAAAAATCGTGAAAACTTAGGATTTGATATACATAAAAAAGATTTTCTTCACATTGACAAAGAAATGTTTGCCGCTTTAACAAAGCTCGGTATTCCAATGGCAATTAAGAGTGCATCAATTCATTTTTCAAAATTATTTGTAAATTCGTGGATAAATTCCTACGGAGTTGCCGTGTCAGCATTTGCCGGCGTTGCAAATAAAGTGAACAGTATAAGCAATTTACTTTCAAACGCACTGAATACAGCAGGCTCATCTATGGTAGGGCAAAATATCGGCGCAAAAACATATAAGCGAGTGCCGAAAATCGCTTTAACAATAACAGCAGCTACGCTCACAATAGCAACGATAATGTCAATACTGATATGTACATTTTCCAATCAGATATTCGGAATTTTCTCAAAAGAAGAAGGTATACTGATAATAGCCAAAGAATATCTGCCGGTAGCGGTAATTATATTCTTCGCAAGTGCCTGCCGTGCTCCGGCTAACGCAGTCATAAACGGAAGCGGTAATTACAAAATAAATTTTGTCACGGCAATTCTTGACGGAATTATACTGAGAATCGGTCTGTCCGTTTTGTTCGGCTTGGGATTAAATATGGAGTATGTCGGCTTTTGGCTCGGAGATGCACTTGCAGGCTTTACACCTATGATTATAGGACTGATATTTTATTTCAGCGGAAAATGGAAAAGTGTTCAAAATTAAAAAAGGCTGTCTCGATTTTGAGGCAGTCTTTTTTAGAGCATATAAAATTACTTTGTCTGCTGTTTTAGCTTATTTACCATCATTCGTGCAACTTTATAAATGTCGCCGCAGCCGAGCGTTATTACTAAATCGCCGTCCTTTGCGTTTGCAAGAACATAATCGCATATTTCTTCAAAGGTATCAAGCTGAACGCTGTTCGGTACTTTAACCGCAAGGTCGCTTGCGTGAATACCGATAGTATTGACCTCTCTGCTTCCCATAATAGCTGATATAACGCATTTGTCGGCAATCTGAAGCACCTTGGCAAAATCGTCAAGCAAAAGTGATGTTCTGCTGAATGTAAAAGGCTGGTGAACCGCCCAAACATTGTTGAAGCCCATTTTTTTTGCAGCCTCAAGTGTAACCTTAATTTCAGCAGGATGATGAGCGTAGTCGTCGGCAAATGTAATGCCATTATATTTGCCGAGAAGTTCAAATCGTCTTGAAGCTCCTTTAAACGCTTTAAGTCCCGCACAAATGCTTTTTACATCAGCGCCGCTTTCATACGCCGCAGCAAAAGCGCAAAGAGAATTTAAAATATTATGCTCGCCCGGAACAGAAAGCTCAACCGTCGTAATAAATTCGCCGTTATGGTATACGTCATAGTGAGAGTGAAAACCACCCGGTACAACTACGTTTTCTGCAACCCATTCGTTTTTCGGATTTCTGCCGACCGAAATCAACTTTTTACCGTTTATTCCCCTTAAAGTGTCAACGGTATTTTCATCGTCGCCGTTATATATAATTGTTTTTGTGGTCTTATCCGCAAACGCTCTGAATGATTTTTTTATATTTTCAAGATTACCAAAAAAGTCAAGGTGATCCTCGTCAATATTAAGTATAACGGCAATATCGGGATTCATCTTCAAAAATGTATTGTTAAATTCACAGCTTTCGCATACAAAATTTTGACTTTTTCCGTATCTTCCGTAAGCGTCGATTGCAGGCAGCTTTCCGCCTATAACCGCACTTGGGTCAAGCCCTGCCTCAAGAAGTACCTGAGTAATCATCGAGGTGGTTGTAGTCTTACCATGAGTTCCGCATACACCTATACAGTTCGTAAATATTCTGCTCATTGCTCCCAAAAGCTCGGCTCGCTCAAAACAGGGAAAATTTGCCTTTGCATATTCAAGCTCTTCATTACCCGCAAGAATGGCATTTGTATAAATTACAAGCTCGGTGTCGCTTGAAATATTTTCTTTCACCTGACCGAGAAATACCTTTGCACCCTCACGCTCAATTCTGCGAAACGTTTCCGTATCGTTATTATCAGAGCCGGAAACATTGTAACCGAGCGAAACGAGTATTTCGGCAAGCGGACACATACCTGCTCCGCCTATACCGATAAAATGAACATTTTTAACCTGTTTTAATAATGTATCTATATCCATATTTCATTTCCTCCGAAAAATACAACTCTTTACAACTTACTATTATACTACCACTTTGACAAAAAATAAATACAAAAGTTCATTAACTAATATTTTTTTATCTCATAGAATGTAAAAAGAATGTAGAGGTGTTCTGTTTTATGATGCTAAAAACATTTATTGTTCCTTTCACCGATGATAAAAGAATGGAGTTTGCAAAGGAGCATTTGGAGTATTTAGGGTATGAAAGCGTAAATGAAATTCAAAAAGCAGACTTTGTACTTTTGCCGATACCTGCAAAAAAGGCTATGTTTAACGGCTTGGAAAACAAAATTGTTTTTTTCGGCGCAGGTGACTTTAAAGGCTATGATTATAACGATAACGAGACTTTTTTAATTAAGAATTCCTACCTTACGGCTGAGGGCGCAATAGCTCTTTTCAAAGAAAGCTGTGACAGAGCACTGTATAATTCAGACGTTCTGCTTGTCGGCTACGGCAGAATTGCCAAAGCTTTGCACCGTATACTCAATGCTATGGGATGCAGAGTTACTGTCTGTGTACGCAAGCAGTCGGCATTTGCCGAGGCTATTTATAATAATGCAAGGGTTATTACTTTTGAAGAATTAAAAATTGAGAGCAATTATAATGCTGTTTTTAATACCGTTCCTCATATTGTATTTACAAAAAATGAAATTGACGCACTAAGCGGCGACACAATTCTTATTGACCTTGCGTCATTTCCCGGCGGAGTTGATACGTTATACGCATCGTCAAAGGGCGTAAAACTTATTGACGGAAAAAAGCTTCCGTCGAGATACTCAAAAGAAACAGCCGGAAAATTCATAGCCCAGGCAGTAGACGAAATGATAAAGGAGGAACTGATTTGAATATAGGATATTGCTTAACAGGCTCTTTTTGTACATTTAATAAATCAATCAAAGCACTTGAAAAATTAGTTGCCGCAGGCAATAATGTAACGCCGATTATGAGTGAAAACGCATATTCGATTGACACACGCTTCGGTGACGCAACAGATTTTCAAAACAAGCTTATTCAAATAACGGGAAACAGTATAATTCACACTATTGAACAAGCTGAACCGATAGGACCAAAAAAGATGTTTGACGTTTTGGCGATTGTTCCGTGTACCGGCAATACGCTTGCAAAGCTTGCAAACGGAATAACGGATACGTCTGTTACTATGGCTGCAAAAAGTCATATACGAAATGCAAGACCTATTGTTGTCGGCGTTTCAACAAATGACGCTTTGGGCGCTGCCGCCAAGAACATCGGTATGCTTTTAAATTATAAAAATTATTATTTTGTTCCGTTTGGAATGGATAACTGCCTGCTTAAACCTAAATCTATGGTTTGCGATTTTACAAAAGTATCGGAAACGATAGAAAAAGCGGTTGACGGCGAGGAAATTCTAAAGAAAATATATTGACATTTTATTTCATATTTTATATATTTATGCTATGGCATTTTGTCAAATCGGGTTACAAAGAGGATGTGTATATT
>JAJBVC010000191.1 GCA_020860025.1 Clostridiales bacterium
ATATGGATATATTTGAAACAAGCTCTCCGAGTTATGTCTTAATGAGTTCTGTTGAAAAATGTACCGATTTTTTGGAAAATTGCAATAAGAGCTTTAATAATTACAAACAGCTTCTTGAAAGATTTTACAGTGAAATAAATAAAATAAAAAGTATTCACTGCCTGAAAAACGACGATATAACAATAATTGTATTAAGAGCTGACGGCTGTAACGGTGTACAGCTTGCCGAGCATTTAAGAGAATATAAAATTGAGCCCGAAGCCGTAATGAACCGCTATGTTATTTTGATTTCGACTGTTGCCGACACTAAAGAGGGCTTTGAAAAACTTATTTTTGCACTGAAAAATTTAAAAAAGAGAAGCGATATTCGGTATGAACTTTTTTCTCTGGAAATTCCGAAAAAATATTGTAATCCTTTTGAAGTTGTCGATTTTTCCCAAACTTGTTTGAGTGACGCTTCGGGAAAAGTATCCGCTGAATATATTTTTGCTTATCCGCCGGGCAGTCCCATAATTGTCCCCGGTGAAATAATTACAAACGATATAGTTAATTTTATAGAAAAAAGTATAAAAAACGGCGTTAATATTATTTCCGACAGCAATTTACTGCCATCAAAAATATTGACAAAGGAATAATATTATTGTAGAATATGTAACATAATATTAAGAAAGAGGTGTCTTTATGAAGAGAATTAACACACTTAGTTCACGTAATCTTTGCGAGTCCGCTAAAAAAGGTGGTTGCGGTGAGTGCCAGACTTCCTGTCAGTCAGCCAGCAAAACATCCTGCTCTGTTGCTAATCAGAAATGTGAACAGCTTAAAAAATAATTTAATTATTATAGAAATTCAGGTGGGTTCGCCCACCTTTTTCTATGTAAAATATAACCCGAAAGTAAGGTAATCGTTATGATTCATTCATATAAAATGAACGGTTATAATATTATAATCGACCAAAACAGCGGATGTGTTCATTCCGTTGATGATGTAGCGTATGATATTATCAATATGTATACAGAAAAAAGCAAGGATGAAATTAAATCATTCATTCTTGAAAAATACAAGGATTATGACGATGTTACAAGCGATGACATTGACCTTTGCTTTAACGATATTGACTCTCTTATTGACGACGGCAGACTGTTTGCAAAAGATACTTTTGAAAAAACAGCCGAACAGTTTAAGGAACGTCAGAGTGTTCTAAAGGCTATATGCCTTCACGTTGCGCACGACTGCAATCTTGCTTGTAAATACTGCTTTGCCGGTAAAGGCGAATATGACGGGCCTAAGGGCTTAATGAACTTTGAAACAGGAAAAAGAGCTCTTGATTTTCTTATTGAGCAAAGTAAATCAAGGAAAAATCTTGAAGTCGATTTTTTCGGCGGCGAACCGCTGCTTAACTGGGAGGTTTGCAAAGAACTTGTAAAATACGGCAGAAGTCAGGAAAAAAAGTATAATAAAAACTTTCGCTTTACGCTCACGACAAACGGTCTTTTGATAAATGATGACGTTATTGATTTCTGCAATAAAGAAATGGGCAATGTTGTACTTTCTCTTGACGGAAGAAAGAAAACAAATGATAAAATGCGTGTTTCTCCAAACGGAAGCGGTTCATACGATTTAATTGTTGATAAATTTAAAAAATTCGCCTCATCACGAAATCAAAAGGATTATTATATGCGTGGTACATATACTCACAATAATCTTGATTTTGCAGCAGATATTATTCATATGGCTGATTTAGGATTTAAAGAGCTGTCTATCGAGCCTGTAGTATCAGACCCAAGCGAGCCTTATGCACTTAAAGATGAAGATTTACCTATCTTAAAGGAACAATATCAGATTTTAGCGGATGAAATGCTTCATAGATACAGAAAAGGAAACGGCTTTACATTTTATCATTATATGATAGATTTGGATTCGGGCCCGTGTATAGTTAAAAGAGTATCGGGCTGTGGTGTCGGAACGGAATATCTTGCCGTTACTCCGAGCGGTGAGCTTTATCCGTGTCATCAGTTTGTAGGCGATGAAAAATTCCTTCTCGGCGACATTTGGCACGGTGTAACAAATAATCGGATACTTAAACAGTTTGAACAGTGTAATGTGTATTCGCACAAAGAATGTAAAGACTGCTTTGCAAAGCTGTATTGCTCCGGTGGCTGTGCCGCAAACGCATATCATACTACGGGAAGTGTAAACGGTGTTTATGAGTTCGGCTGTGAATTACACAGAAAAAGAATTGAGTGCGCCGTTATGTTAAAGGTTGCCGAAGCCGAAGAAAATCTTAAGGTTGAATATTGATTAAAAAGGTTGGTCTGTAAAAAGCCAACCTTTCTTTGTTTTAGCCTACTTTATTACCGTAAATCAATATATTTTCGTGTACAGCTTGAACGGGTTTATGAAGGCAGAGAGGTTCAAAAACAACGGAATTTTGCCGAGAAAAAGTATTATTATGTATTGTTAGATTTTTACAAGGCCCCGATTCAAACCATTCTTTACAGTCGCAGGATATGTATATATCAGGCATTTTAAGGCTGACAAAAGTGTTATTGCAAATTTCCGATTCTTTATCGGTAGTACATAAAATACCACGAGTCGGAATTGCTTTAAAGATACAATTTTTAATTGTAACTCTCGGATTATATGTGACATTTTCACACACAGTTTTCTTTTCACGCAAAGGCAAAAGCTTTTCGTTAAACACTATTGTAACCTCTTTATTATCAATATCGTCATACGTTTCTTTCACCGTTAAAACGCTGTCATATTCATAGAGATTTTCCATTTTATAAAACTTAACGCAGTCTCCCGGGAAAAATGCTTTATAACCGCCTTGCTGATTATGGACAAATTCAAATATTGCGGTATGTTCATCAATAATTTTTTTAAGCCGCAAAAATGTACCGTGTATGTTAATTCCGTCATCGTGAGGATGAGAAAACAGGCAGTTATTTATATTAACGTAACCCTTGCAGCCGCAAACGTGAATACAGTCCGCAAATGATGAAACGTGGTAATCCTTCATAGGTGTAAACTTAATATTGTCAAAAGATAAATTTTCACACATTTGAGAAAGCCAGCCGAAACCGTGCATATAATTTACGGTGATATTTTCACTTTTTATATTACTGCACTCCCAAAAGAAAAGTCCGCTTGAATCTCTAAGCTGATTTTGTGACATTGCAACGACGTCGCCGACTGAAAATTTAGGCGGAATTATGTATGAACACTCAACTGTTCTGCCGTCAATACGCTTAATTGAAACTGCTTTTTTCAGCGGAGAAAGAGATGTTCTGAAAACAGTATCGCCCCTGTGAATAACATCGCAGTAGCTTTTTGAATCGTTTACAATCCTGTAATAAGGCTTTTTTGTAAAAGGACTTGATTCGTAAAATATAATATCCTTGCCCTCAATTTTAAATTCTGTATTTTTTGCAAGAGAATAAGTTATTTTATTACGAGCTTTTTTAAGCACCGTAAACTCAATATTGGTCGGCGAATTATACCTTATTGTAAAATTTTTAAGCGTTATGTTTTTACATCTAACAAGCGAAACTGCGCATATATCACCGTGCATAACAAAAACAGAACCGCCGCCGTCAATTATAATATTATTTTTATCCTCAATTAAAATTCCGAAATACTTTGTTGGCGCTTTAAACGAATCTGTATTGGTCATATGGTAAACACGCTTTTGGCTGTAATCCTTGTAAAAATGATACTCCCCTTTTGAAAAAAGAATCGTATCGCCGTCATTTGCATCTTTTAATGCCTGATTAACACCGATTGAAGCATTATTTTCTGTGCAATATTTTTTAATGTCTAATATCATTTTAATCGTCACAGCCTTTCAATTTTATTTCATTTAATTTACTTTTATTTAAAAGATAAAAGAGGTTAAATCAAAATTTTGATTTCAAAAATAAACAATTTCATACATTTTCCACGTTTATTATACACACAAACGATTTGCTGTTCAAGAATTAAGTTGACAAGATACATCAAAAAAATATATAATATATGAGGTTTAATAAATATTTTTTCTAACTTCAAGGAGTGTGTGTAATATGACATGGAAAGAAATATATGAAAGTAAGCTTGTATCCGCCGAAGAGGCTGTCAGTTGCATACACGACGGCGACAAGGTAGTGACGGGATTCGGCTGCGGCGAACCGTACTATTTGGAACGTGCGCTTGTTGACAATTATGAAAAATATCATGACGTGCAGATTATAAATATGCTGACTCTCGGAGATTCACCTTGGTGCAGACCTGAAATGAAAGGTCATTTCACTTTGAACTGTCTATTTGCTTCTCAAAGCAACAGAAAAGCTATCTCAACCGGTGTCAGTGAATTTACAACATCGCATTTTTATGAAATTCCCGATATTATCGAGCATTATATTTGCCCGAGGGTTTCTCTCGTTATGGTTTCACCGCCTGATGAGCACGGCTATGTTTCTTTCGGCACTACTGTTGATTATACAAAAGGCACTGCCGATTACTGTGAAATTGTAATTGCGCAGGTTAATAAATATATGCCACGTACATTTGGCAACAGTATAAAACACGTTCGTGATTTTACTTTCTTTGTTGAGCATGACGAACCGCTTCCCGAGGTAACCGGCGTTGAAATAAGCGATGTTGAAATGGAAATCGGTAAAAACTGCGCTTCTCTTATTCACGACGGCGACTGTTTACAGCTCGGTATCGGCGGTATTCCAAACGCTGTTTGCGCTCAGCTTTGGGATAAAAAGGATTTGGGTATTCACAGCGAACTTGTCGGTGACGGTGTAGTTGAACTTCTCGAAGCCGGAGTTATCAATAATAAAAAGAAACAGACTAATAAAGGTCGTACTGTTTTGGGTGCCACTTTCGGCTCACAAATACTTAATAACTACATAAATAATAATCCGTCGGTTGAAATGCACCATATAGACTATGTTAATAACCCGATTGAAATTGCCAAAAACAATAATGTCGTATCAATCAATTCTTGCCTGCAGGTTGATTTACTCGGTCAGGTTGTGTCCGATACGGTCGGTCTTAACCAATATTCCGCTGTCGGCGGTCAGGTTGATTTCGTTCGAGGCGCTACAATGAGTAAAGGCGGCCGTTCAATTATTGCAATGCCGTCAACTGCTAAAAAGGGACTTATTTCTCGAATTGTTCCCGTTATTACTGAAGGCAGTGCCGTTACAACACCACGTAACGACGTTAACTACATAGTAACCGAATACGGAATTGCACAGCTTAAAGGAAGAACTTTAAAAGAAAGAGCAAGAGCTTTAATACTTATTGCTCATCCTAAATTCAGAATACATCTTATGCTTGAATTTAAGAAGCGTTTTAACGAGGACGCTTTTACATTAAGTGAAATAAAGGAACAATATAAAAATTTCAAAGATGTTGTTAAGGAAGATTTAGCGGCATTGTTCCCTAATACAGCTACGCAGGAATAATCAGCTGTTGACTGTTATCATAATTTATTAAAATGTGAGGAGAAATATGAACTATCAAATTACGGGAACCCCCTTCCCTACTGTGGCTTGCACTCTTGAAGACGGAGAAGCAATGATATGCGAAAAAGGCTCTATGTGCTGGAAATCGCCTAATGTAGAAATGTCAACAACATCAAACGGTGGAATAGGTAAAGTATTTTCCCGTATGTTTTCGGGTGAATCATTATTCCAAAACATTTTTACTGCAAGAGGCGGCGGTCAAATATCGTTTGCCTCATCATTCCCCGGCGACATTGTTAAACTCGATATCCAACCAGGTAAAGAAGCAATCGTGCAAAAATCTTCATTCCTTGCGTCAACAATGGGAGTAGAGCTTTCCATATACTTTCAAAAGAAGTTCGGCAAAGGCTTGTTCGGCGGCGAAGGATTTATTATGCAAAAGCTTTCGGGTAACGGTACGGCTTTTATTGAAATTGACGGCAGCGCAACGCAGTACGAGCTTGCACCGGGTCAAAGCATAATTGTCGACACAGGTCATCTTGTTATGATGGACAGCACCTGTTCAATGGATATTGAACGTATCAGGGGCGCTAAAAATATATTTTTCGGCGGTCAAGGCTTGTTTAATACGGTAGTAACAGGCCCGGGTAAGGTTGTGCTTCAATCAATGCCTATTTATAAACTTGCTCAAACTCTTATACCGTTTATGCCCGAACAAACTAATACATCAGTATCGGTAGACTGATAAAAAGATGTCTTCAATGACATTTAAAAATATTTTCGTATGATTTTTCTC
>JAJBVC010000083.1 GCA_020860025.1 Clostridiales bacterium
TTTCAAATATATCCATATATTTTTTTACGTATGAAATATATTTTTCGTTATAAATATTTACGGCGGCGCTTTGTGTTAATGCCGGCAGAGTTTTGTGGAGTGACGTAACAACAATATCACCGTTCGGAATTTCGGGCAGCCAGTTTGCAAATCCGAAATGAGCCCCGTGAGCAGCGTCGATTATAAGCGGAATATCGCACTTAATATTACTTACAATTCCCTCATATGTAGGTGAGGTAATAACAACTGCGCAGGCATTCGGATTTTGAGTAATTGCATTATCAATTTTTTCCTGTGAGATTTTTCCAAAACAGCCGAATTCGCTGTTAAATTCAGGCTCAATATATACAATATTTAATTCATTTATGTAGCAGGCATTATAAACCGATTTATGGCAGTTTCTCGCAATTATTATTGTATCGCCTTTATTTGATACGGCACTGACAGCACTTAAAATACCGCAGGTAGAGCCATTGACAGAAATAATTGTATCGGCACTGCGGTAAAGTTTTTTCAGCCTTTGCTGTAAATCGGCAAGTATTCCTTTAGGGGAGTGAAGATTATCAAAGCCGTCAATTTCTGTTATGTCAATATCGGAACAGGGAATATTAAAATCGGAATTTCTTTTATGACCCGGCATATGAAAAGGATAGCTTTCAAGTGCGTTTAACTTATCATTTAATTTCAAGTGTATTTTTCTCCTTTTCAAACATAAATATTCCCAAAAGTATATAGCCTATAAAAATCGGCGCAAGTTCAATAATTGCCGTTTCTTTAAATATTAAAAGAGGTATTAAATCACCAATCAATACGACTGCGCTTACGGCAGCCAAAATATAATTTTTAGCCGATAAAAACAACGTAAAAACAGTTATTCCGGATACTGCCGAAAAAGTCAGCGAGCCTATACAGTGAGCAATATACTGCGTTTTTAAACTGTAATCAAAATCACAAGTAATGGTTAAAATCATTCCAATTGCCGAAATTATCAGCAGCGGAATATAATATCTTTTTCTTATTTTTTTATAGCCTACAGCAATTCCGTAAGCAAGAGCTATGTATGTTAGAATTCCCCATATTGCAAAAAGAAAAGGATGGGAGAGTCCTATTTTTGACATTGAGCCGTTGTTACCGCTGAATTCGCCGAAATGTCCATACCATAAAGAGTAAATAATTGCTATAGCACTAATGATTATGTATAATGACTTTTTCATAACTTCACCTAATAAATTATAACATATCTGATTGACATTTCAAGTTTGATGTGGTATTATTTCCTTACTGTTTTTAAAACGATTTATGTAATATCTTTCTATTCATAGCTTATCAGTTTTATAAGTTACTCATAAATAGATATGGGTTGTCTGTATTTATTATAATGAATTTCTTTTTTATAACATAAAGTTAATATGCGGAGGTGGCGGAATTGGCAGTTTTTAGCCAAGCGCCTCCGGTGGAGGATAAAGCGACGGCTAAAAAGGCGCAGCGGTCAAAATTTGCAGCGAAAGCGAAAACAAATTTTGGGCACCGCAAGAGTCTCGCGGAGCGCGGCTGCTCGTATTTATTATAGGGATTTTAATTCAGTTACAATATATAAAGTTAATATGCGGAGGTGGCGGAATTGGCAGACGCGCTAGATTCAGGTTCTAGTGAAAGCAATTTCATGTGGGTTCAAGTCCCATCCCCCGCACCAAAAAGAGCATTTGAGTTTTTACTCAAACGCTCTTTTTTTAATATTTTTTAATATTACTGATTTAGCGGTTAATTATCTCTTATTCCTTATCCGAAGTGAAAAGCTCGGATAATTCATCCTGATGTTCTTCAAACACCTTTAAAACATATTTATCAAAGTGTCTTGCGTCTTGTGTTGAACTGCCAAATTCATAAGTTTCCTGACCGTAATCTATAACATCAAATCCCGGAATAGCTTTGCTTGCACCGTTAGTTCTGTATGAAACAGCGTCAGCAAGTGAGAATGAAACTTCACCGTCATCCGAAACATTAACCCAGTCGGAAATATCTGTACCTGTCGCTTCTGTTGCAGTTCCGTTTTCTGTTTGTGCTTGAGCCTCGGCTTTGGTAATACTAACGGCACCGTCTACATATTCGCCGTACATAGTGTCTACTGTAAGGGAAAGAGACTCTCCGAAGATTTCTGACGGAACGTGACCGCCGTCCCATTGCCATTCTATCGTAGCGTCAGTTCCTGCATTAAGCCAAGCAATTTGAAGATTAAGCGATGAAAACATTGACATATCGCCTTCTGAAGCACCCATCATAATTCTTGCCCATGTCGGATTTTCTGTTGTGTCAGCACCAATATAATTTAACGGGTCGTAGAGCGTTACCTGATTATTACCGTATTCGTCTCCATCCTCAATTTCGGCAATATCAGCTTCATAAGCTTCAAGCATTTCTTCAAACGTGCTGTAATTGCTTGAATCAACACCACTGCCTGTACCTTGAGTAGTTCCTGCGTCAGGTGTTCCTACTTCGTCACCCATACCCGAAGTTATATTGTTTACAGAATCGTCACTGTTGTCAATATCATCCGGGAGGTCGCCGCTCGGCATATCTCCGTCAGGAGCACCGTCAGGCATATCACCGTCAGCTATTTCGCCATCGGGAAGGTCACCGCTCGGTAATTCGCCGTCGGAAGCACCACCGGGTAAATCTCCGCCCATTTCGCTGTCACCGTCTGATGAGGACTTAGCATATCTTCCGTCTATGAAAGCCTGTACCTTATCTAAAGAAGTCATTGATGCAACATCATCATCGCTGAGCGCATTACCGTCAGAATCAAACCAAGTCCAGCCGTCGGAATAATCAAGGTTATCAACATACCACTGCAAATTTGAAATAAATTCACTTAAATAAAGCGTCAGATATGTGCCGCCGTAACCGTTTGTATCGGCATATTTTTCTTCATCATATTCAATAGTAAGCGCAACGGTATCATCCATATCTCCGTCACTGTCAAGGTCGAATCCGACCGAAGCTTCATCAACAGTAAGATTTTTTTCATTGATGTATGTCATATATTCCTCGGATAAATATTTTGCCACTTGCTTTTGAAAATCTGTATTAAAACTGTAGTCTGTGTCAAGATAATATTCAAATGCCATAGCCATATCCGCTTCTGCGAGTGACGTTATAGCTGAATATGCAACACAGCCCCATACTCCGTCGGAAATTTCGTAATCCGTACCGTTTATAGTAACCGTGGTTGAATACGAGTCGTCGCTGTTTTTATAAACGCCGACAGCACCTTGTGCAATCTCATAATCGTAGTAAACCGAGTTATTTGACGTTGCCGCTACCATTGTGGCATGAGCACCGCCGCCTGAACCGCCTGTTGATACAAAATATTCTGTATTGCCGGGAAGATTTCCCAAAAGAATATTGTATTTAACAAATCTTATAGCATTTTTTTGGTCAACAAGGCAATCGGGTGCGTCGCCTGTATAGTAGGTGTTTCCGTCCTCATCAGTTGCTGTTGACTGCTTTCCTCGGTTACCGCAGGCAACATTTATATATCCGTTTTTGCAGTTGGAAGTGGAAGCAAGCTGATTTTCCTGGGCACTGTAGCCGGCTGCGCCTGTGTTAATTATAACCGGTGCTGTTGACGCTGTATAAACTTGACCGTTTTCCGAAGTAACGGCTGCATCATTATCAATAATGAGTACACCGTTTATTTCTTCAGAGTAATTATCGGCAGTTATGTCTGCAGTGCCGTCTCCGTCGGTATCAATTCCCGTTACGTATGCTCCGGGAACCGCAACAGACACACCTTGATAATCGGAAAGTTCGGGATTTGCCACAGCAGATACTATTGACATTACCCACGCATCGTCACTTGAACTGTAAGTCCATGTAAGTTCGGTGTTATTTGCAATGTTGAGAGTTGCTTCAATAGTTGATTTGTCTGTGCTGCCTGAAGTGCTTGAATTTCCGTTTGAGCTGTCGGTTTTGGCTGAACAGGCAGTAAAACCAACTCCCAGTGTGAGCGCCGTAATAACGGCTATGAATTTTTTAAAAGTCATAAATATTTCCTCCTATATTTACATTTTTTATAATATCATTATATCCACAATATATACCATAATGATTGAACTAATATTGAAATTTTAAAATTATTTTTTTATTGGAATAATTACTGAAAATTCTATTTTACCATCATAGCATAAAACGCTGATTTTTCCTTTGTGAGCGGTGACAATCGCTTTTGCTATTGCAAGACCCAAACCGTAATGCTTTTCATTATCAATATTGTTTCTTGAATCGTCAACTCTGTAAAAACGGTCAAAGAGTGATTCTCTTTGTTCAATAGGAATTTCATCACCGTCATTTATAACAGACAGCTTTATATTGGAATGTTGTTCTTTTAAAGCTATTGAAATCTCTTTTCCGACGGTGCTGTGCTGTAATGCATTATCAATCAAAATTGTGACGAGCTGTTTTAGCTGAGTTGTGTTACCGAAAACATAAAGAGAATCGTCAATATCTGTATTGAGTTTTATTTCTTTTTCAAAAGCAACGCTTTCAAGTGTTAATGCTTCTCCGTTTACCAAACGGCTGAGATCTACTGTTTCAAAATCAACTGCCACATTTTCTGTTCTTGCAAGTTCAAGAAGCTGACCGACAAGTATTCCCATATGTTCATTTTCATAACGGACATTATCAAGCCACTTATTTTGCCCGATTTCACGTTCAAGCAGTTCTAAATTTGCGCTTACTACAGAAACGGGTGTTTTAAGCTCGTGACCGGCGTCGGAAATAAACTGCTTTTGTATTTTATAACTTTTTTCAAGCGGTTTAACAATACATCTTGCAAGGTAAACGGCAATAAAGAAAATAAGAATAAGTGCAAGACTTCCGAAAATTAAGGTGTAACGAAAAAGTGTTGAAAAGCTTTCACTCATTAACGTGTTATCCATAAAAACAACAAGCGTATATGAATCCTTATCGTATGTAGAATACAGTAGATTTTCATTTGTTCCGTTTGATTTACCGCTGTCTGTTATGCTTTGAGCAAAAGAGGAGAGCGTTTCTTTACTGTAAATTTGCGACTGACCCGTATCAATCGCCAAAGCGTTGCCGTCATCATCAAGCGCAACCGAATAAAATGTTGTCAGCTGAAACGAAAGAGATTCCTCATCAGGAAAATGTTCCGGTTCATTTTCAGGCTCATTGGAAATTTTATCGTTAGAATCGTTTGGCTTTTCGTTTATATCGGGAATATCGGAGCCGGGCTGGCTTTCAAGAGAGAAGAGCGTTGCATATCGCTCCATTTTTTCATTGTTGCTTTTAGCGCCTTCTATATAGCTTGACGCAAAAATTATTGCAAGAGTACCTAAAAATATAACGGTCAGTACGAGCATAATTACGGCTACAATTCTGATTCTTGTTTTCTTAAACATTATCATACCTCAATTCATAGCCGATTCCACGCACAGCTTTAATTTTGGTTTTAGAATTTATAAAAGACAGTTTTTTTCTTGTAAACGACATATAAACCTCAACATTGTTATATTCCGTATCGCTTTCAAGTCCCCAAATTTTAACCGCAAGCTGTTCTCGTGTCATAATTTGACCTTGATTTGAAATAAGATATTCCATAATGTGCATTTCTTTTTCACTCAGTCTTACGGATAAAGCTGTATCAAGACAGGTGAGCATCGCCGTATTTTTATCAAGAGAAATATCACCGAATGTTAAATTACCGTTTGATATATTAACATTTCTTCTGCAAATTGCACGAAGCCTTGCAAGAAGCTCTTTTGTCATAAAAGGCTTTGTAAGATAATCGTCTGCACCGTTATCGAGTCCCATAACCTTGTCCTCAAGCTCGCTTTTGGCAGTCAGCATTAAAACAGGAGTACGAACTCCTTTATTTCTTGCTTGCTTTACAATCTCATAGCCGTTCATTTTAGGAAGCATAACGTCTAAAACGGCAACATCATAAATATTGCTTTCTAAAGCGTTAAGTCCGCTTATTCCGTCGCCAAAGCAATCTACATCATATTTTTCAAGACGTAAAATTTCACAAAGAGCCTGTGCCATACGTTTTTCATCTTCAACAAGAAGCAATCTCACAAATACCCCTCCTTGATTTTATTATAGCATAAAATATTGAAATAAGATTGATTTATCAGAAATATTATTTTTATTAACCATATCACATT
>JAJBVC010000072.1 GCA_020860025.1 Clostridiales bacterium
ATGTATATATAGAGGATGTGATTGAATGCGAGTATTTTTAAGTTGCCTTATATGCAGGCTTGTTACGTTTATTCTGCAAAAAATGGGCAGAGGTGCAACGTCTATGCCAGGTATGGCTGCACTTCAATTAAAAAGAAATATTTTAAAGGATTTGTCAAAAAACGTTAAGGTAATTATCGTAACCGGAACGAACGGTAAAACAACCTCCTGCCGAATACTTGAGGAGGGACTTAAAGAAGCGGGCAAATCTTATTTTATAAATAAGTCAGGCGCTAATCTTATAACAGGTATTACCGCAGCTTTTATTATGAATTCCACTTTAACAGGTAAATGCAAAAAGGATTACGCTATAATCGAATGTGATGAAAACGCTTTTAAGGAAGTGTCACGCTATATAAGATGCGATGTAATTCTTGTTACAAATGTTTTTCGTGACCAGCTTGACCGCTACGGTGAGGTTACTCATACGCTTAACGCTATTAAAGAATCTGTAAAAAATCTGCCGAATGCAACAGTTTGCCTTGACGCCGACTGCTCGCTTACTTATTCTATGTCAAAGGAAATACCAAACAAAATCATAACATTCGGTGTTAATGTTCCATTTGACGCTGACGCAAAAGCTCCCGAAATAAGCGACGCAAAATATTGTATATTCTGTAAAAATGAATATGAATATACTTATCATACATACGGTCATCTCGGTGGGTTCATATGCCCGAAATGCGGCTACAGCCGTCCCAATCCCGATTTTGCCGTAACATCTGTTGAGGAGCTTAAACAAAATCATTCAATAGTTGTTGCTGATTTTAACGGCAGTTCCCATCTTTTTAAGGTAAATATAGGCGGTGCTTATAATGTATATAATGCAATCGGCTGCGCAGCTGCGCTTTCCGCCGCTCAAATTGATGAAAAGACTGTTATCAGTGCTATAGAAAGCTTTAACGGCGCTTTCGGCAGAATGGAACAGTTTACTAACGCAGGTCAAAAAATCAATTTGATTCTTGTTAAAAATCCGGCAGGATTCAGTCAGACAATGAACTTTCTTAAATCTGTTGAAGATGATTTTTCAATGTTTATCAGCCTTAATGATAACGGTGCCGACGGCAGAGATATAAGCTGGATATGGGATGTTGATTTCAATGATATATTCAGCAAGCCGAATTTAAAAAATATTTATGTTTGCGGTAAACGCTGCTATGATATGGCAATCAGAATTAAGTATGAGGGAGTAGGCGACAGGGATATTCAAGTTATCGAAAACGAGAATTATGAAAAGCTTGTTGACATTGCAACATCTCAAAAGCAAGATGTATATATTATCCCAACATATACATCTATGATGACAATGCGTCCTGTTATAGCAAAACGCCTCGGCGGAAAGGAGTTTTGGGAATGAATATAAGAATTGCTCATTTATATCCCGATATGCTTAACCTTTATGGCGACAGGGGAAATATAATTGCACTTACAAGACGTATGAATTTTCGTGGAATAGAAGTTCAAACAGACGCAATAACTATGGGAAAATCATTTAACGCAGAAGATTACGATATTCTTTTTATCGGCGGCGGTCAGGATTTTGAACAGGATGTTTTGCTTGACGATTTAAAAAAAGGCAAAGATATAGAAATTTCCAAAGCGATAAATAACGGAATAGCAATGCTTGCAATCTGCGGCGGTTATCAAATGCTCGGTAAATATTATAAGACCTACGACGGCAAAAAGCTTGAATATATGGGCGCTCTTGATTTTTATACCGAAGGAAAAGAAGAGCGTATGATAGGCAATTATGCCTTTAGGACAAAAGAGGGTATTGAGGTAGTCGGCTTTGAAAATCACAGCGGAAGAACTTATCTCGGTTCAAATGTCGAACCGCTCGGAACCGTCATAAAGGGCTACGGCAATAACGGCGAAGATAAAACGGAGGGCGTTAGATTTAAAAATACTTTCGGCACATATTCTCACGGGCCGATACTTCCGAAAAATCCACAGCTTGCCGATATGATTATTTCAAAAGCGATTGAAAATAAATACGGAAAATGCAATCTTGAACCTCTTGATGATGAACTTGAAAATAAAGCTCGTAAGCAGGTTATGAAACTTTATATAAAATAATTTGTAATATTAGTAATATCTATATGAATGGGAGATTTTATGAAAATAGTTGTTCTTGCAGGTGGGCTAAGCCCTGAAAGAGATGTGTCATTATCATCTGGTGTTTTAATTTCAAACGCACTTATTGAAAACGGTCATGATGTAATGCTTCTTGATTTATTTTTCGGTGAAAACAATAAAAGTATTGAACCGATTTTTAGAAATAAGAATTCCGATTTCAGATATGAATATAAAATTCCTGAAAAAGAACCTGACTTAGACGCTGTCAAAAATATGCTGCCGCAGCAAAAAAGCCTTATAGGAAAAGGTGTTATTGAAATTTGCGGCAGTGCTGATATTGTTTTTCTTGCGCTTCACGGCGCAGCAGGTGAAAACGGACAGATTCAGGCTCTGTTTGATTTGTACTCAATTAAATATACCGGCACGGGTTATGTTGGCAGCTTGCTCGCAATGGATAAGGATTTATCAAAGAAAATGATGAAAAACAGCGGTATTAAAACTGCCGATTGGAAGTATTTTGTTTTAAAAAATAATTCCGGCTTTGACGATATTAAATATCCGTGCGTAGTTAAACCGTGCAGCTGCGGTTCAAGCGTAGGCGTAAAAATTGTTGAGAATGAAGCTCAGCTTAAAACAGCCGTTGACGAGGCAAAAAAATATGAAGACTGTATTGTCATAGAAGATAAGATTGAAGGCAGGGAATTTTCAGTCGGAATATTAAACGGCAAGGCGCTTTTACCGATTGAAATTAAACCGCTCAGCGGATTTTACGATTATAAAAATAAGTATCAGCAAGGTTTGACACAGGAAATTTGTCCGGCAGATATTGATAGTGAACAGCTTGAAATTCTTCAAAAATCCGCTCTTAAAGTTCACAATGTATTAAGACTCGGATATTATTCGAGAGTTGATTTTATACTTGATGAAAATAATAATGCCTATTGCCTTGAAGCAAATACTTTGCCCGGTATGACACCTATAAGTCTGCTTCCGCAGGAGGCGCTTGCTCAGGGCATTTCATATAATGAACTTTGTAATATGATTGCCACTCAATGCGGCTTTTAACTCTTTGCAATTAGTATCAAATAAAGAAATAATACAAAATAACTTGTTGTTACCAAAAAATTGAAAATTTATATTGATTTTTAATTTTTATTCTGATATAATATTTCGGCATTCGTTAGAATATATGCGAATACACACGCAGCAATGTTAAGCCTTAGGTTAAACATTTGGGCTTTTGCCATACTTTGCTGCGGAGGAGTAACCTTAAAGGAGGAAATTATAATGGCAAACGTAGTTTCAATGAAACAACTTTTAGAAGCAGGTGTTCATTTCGGACACCAGACAAGAAGATGGAACCCTAAAATGGCTGATTACATCTTCACAGAGCGTAACGGTATTTACATCATCGACCTTCAAAAAACAGTTAAGAAGCTTGATGAGGCTTATATGTTCGTTCGTGACCTTGCAGCAGAGGGCGGTTCAATCATCTTTGTAGGAACAAAGAAGCAGGCGCAGGAGTCTATTAAGGAAGAGGCTCAGCGTTGCGGAATGCCTTATGTAAACGCTCGCTGGCTCGGCGGTATGCTTACTAACTTCAAGACAATCCGTGGCAGAGTTGCACGTCTTGCACAGCTTAAGGCTATGCGTGATGACGGTACGTTTGATATGCTTCCTAAAAAGGAAGTTGTAGGACTTGAGCTTGAAATCGAAAAGCTTGAGAAGTACCTCGGCGGTATTACTGAGATGAGACAAGTTCCGCAGGCAATGTATATTGTTGACCCTCGCAAGGAGAGAATTGCTGTATCGGAAGCAATGAAATTAGGTTTACCTATCGTTGCAATTGTTGATACAAACTGCGACCCTGACGAAATTGATTATGTTATTCCGGGAAATGACGATGCTATTCGTGCGGTAAAACTTATCTCCGGTGCAATTGCCGACGCTGTTATTGAGGGCAGAGACGGTATGGATGTTGTCGATGCTGCGGAAGATGAAGAAACAGTAGAAGCAGAATAATATATTTAATAAGTATAATATGATATAATTTAATATTGGAGGAATTTAACTATGGCATTTACAGCACAGGACGTTAAGGCTCTTCGTGAAAAGACCGGCGTTGGTATGATGGAATGTAAAAAGGCTCTCGTTGAGTCTGACGGTGATATGGACAAGGCTATTGACTTTCTTCGTGAAAGAGGTCTTGCAACAGCAGCAAAGAAAGCAACAAGAATTGCAGCTGAGGGTGTTGTTCTCCCTTACTATGACAGCGATGCTAAGAAGGGCGTTGTTGTTGAAGTTAATTCAGAAACGGACTTTGTTGCCAAGAATGAAAAGTTTATGAACTTTGTAACAGGCGTTGCAAAAACTATTGTTGCAACAGATCCTGCTGATGTAGAAACACTTTGCAATACAGCTTATTACGGCACAGACAGAACTGTTACAGAAACTCTTAACGACCTTATTCTTGCAATCGGTGAAAATATGAAGGTTCGCCGTTTTGAAACAATGGACGGTATTGTTTCAACTTATATTCACGGTGGCGGCGCAGTCGGTGTAATGATTGGCTTTGATGTTGCCGATGAATCCAAGGCTGCAACAAAGGAATTTGAAGATATGGGCAAAAACGTTGCAATGCAGATTGCAGCAATGAATCCAAGTTATCTCGATGAATCTTCTGTTCCTGCCGATGTAATTGAACACGAAAAAGGTATTCTTGCCGCTCAGATGAAAGAAGATCCTAAAATGGCTTCCAAGCCTGAAGCAGTGCTTGAAAAGATTGCTGCCGGTAAAATGGGTAAGTATTTCAAGGAAAATTGCCTTGTTGAACAGGAATTTGTTCGCAGCGATTTGTTCCAAGGTTCGGTTAAAGGCTATATTGATTCAGTTGCAAAAGCACTTGGTACTGAAATTAAGGCTAACGGCTTCATTCGTATGATGAAAGGCGACGGACTTGAAAAAAGAGAAGAGAACTTCGCAGAAGAAATTGCAAAGCAAATAAACGGTTAATGATTAGAGCATCTCATTTGAGATGCTCTTTTTTATAGGAGAATTATATATGTGCGATATTTGTAAAACCATTGAAAATTCTTTAAATGGAGATAATCCGTATTTTGTAAGAGAAATGAAAACAGGTATTGTAGTACTTGGTTGGAATCAGCACTTTTACGGCTATACAATCTTTATGTGTAAACAGCACGCTACGGAACTTTATGAACTTGAATCTGATTTTCAAGCGGAATATTTAAAAGAAATGGTTATTGTTTCAAAGGCGGTTGCTAAGGCTTTCAATCCTGAAAAAATGAATTATGAGTGCCTTGGTAATGGTGACACGCATTTGCATTTTCATCTCTTTCCCCGAAAAAACAGAGATTTGGGCGCATATGGTAATAATGGAAAAGGGCCTGTCTGGTGGCTTCCGCAGGAAATTATGTGGAGTGACAATAATATGCCTACCAAAAAAGAACTTGACAGAATGAAATTGAAACTGAATTTTGAACTTGATAAATTATTTTGAAGTATAAATCCGATGAAAACTATGTGGTAAAAAATTAAATAATCTAAAAAGCAAAAGGAGTTCGGTATGAAAAATTACGACAAAATAAAGTTTTGTTATTTAAAATTTTATAGGGGACAGATATGAAAACCTTATATGTTTCAGACCTTGACGGCACGCTTCTCAACAGCTCTCAGAGAACTTCTGATTTCACAAATAAAACAATTAACACTTTGGTGAAAAAAGGAATGATATTTTCATACGCAACGGCGAGAAGCTATCATACCTCAAAAATAGTTACCGAAGGGCTATGCGAAGAGCTTCCGATTATAATGTATAACGGAGCATTTATATTAAACGGTAAAACAGGTGAGTTTCTTACATCAAATTTTTTCGATAAATCATTTTACTCTCTTTTTGAAGATTTGATTTCTTCGGGTGTTTTTCCTATAGTTTACAGTTCTATTGATAAAAAAGAAAAAT
>JAJBVC010000201.1 GCA_020860025.1 Clostridiales bacterium
ATGAGGATTTATGCAGAAAAAACTATATTTCCTGCCGACTTGCAAGCGGTCAAGCAACTACAAAAATAATCTTTAGTAATCTTGTGCTTGATTTAGAACCTGACGAAACTACTGCGACAACAAAAAACACCACAACAAAAGCCGCTGCAACTTCTAAAAGTGCAACGACTAAATCAAGCAATACAACCGCCGGCTCAAAAGCATCGGATACTTCTCAAACCGGCAGTACAAAATTTGTTCCGTCAACGACAAAATCCGACAGCACATCAAGTTCATCGGCAACAGGCAACGGCTCGGTAAATTCAAAAAGTAATTCATCACAATCATCCGGAAGCAATACTACTCAATCGAGCAAATTTTCACCGAGTGAAAGCGGTGCTTCTACTGAAATATCAGACAGCGAAAATGAAGAATCATCTGACATTGAGTACGCAGAGTCGAATGATTAAATTGATTATACTCCTATTTTAATATCTATATATCTTAATATATCTAACTATAAAGAAAGAGATATATTAGTACTTTGTTATATGGTTAATTGAATATAAAATTTGTCCGATGAAAATTGAGATTTCTTATCTTTATCTCTTCATCGGACATTTTGTTAATAGATTAAATTTTTTATTTGATGTCTGTAACAATACGAAAGTGTTTTCTCGATACGGAATATATCAATACTATGATGCAGTCAATTTTGCTGTAATATCCATAAAATTCCTTTGGCTGTTCTTCCTGTGGAATTATGATAGTGATTGCCGTGATTCAAGTAAAAAACAGTTTGAATTCCTTTTTCAAAATAATGCTTTTGCAAAATGTGCATATTATCCTCAACCGGAGCAAGATACTGATTTTTTGTGTGGCTTTCCTTATCTCCGAGAGAAAGATAAACAGCATTCACATTTTTTGAAATATCGTTTTGAGATACAAAGTTAATAAAATCCGGATACCAAACCGAACCTGATGCCGAAACAAGGCGAGAAAAGCAATCGGTTTTATAAGCCGCATAGAGTGCAAAAAGTCCGGCAAGCGAATATCCTGCCAATGCGCAATATGTCGGCTTGCATCCAAGTGCATCAATAATACGAGGCAGAATTTCTTTTGTTAACTGCTCAAGATAAACATCTGCACCGCCTGTACACGGCGTGTCATTTTTAGAAATAGGCGGAATCGGCCACGGCGTCATCTCATCATTCCAATCCACACCGCTTATAACCGCAAATGAAAACTGCGGACAGTTTAGCCGACGACATTCATTAAAAAGCTTTTTGCCTTCGCCCATTACAGAATGATAGATTACAAGCGGAGCCGACTCAAAAGCGGAATATATATGAACTGTTTTTGAGCCGAAAGAGAGAGTAAGTGTATTTTCTGTTGCCATATTTCTTCCTCATTTCAATTTGTTTTGGTTTAATTATTATTTATTATATTTCATATAGCCGTTCATATCCGAAAAGCCTGAGCTTTTATAGAGAGAATACGCTGATTTTGACGATTCAAGATAGATTTTTCCGGCGCCGTGCTGCAATGCTGTTTGTATAAGTCTGTCAACAATCGCTTTACCGACACCCTGACGGCGCATATTCGTAACTGTATAGATATTCATCAGATAGCCGCATATACCGGTTGGATTATCCGGAGAGGGCATTTCGTTATAAATGCAAAGTCCTCCGCAGCCGACAATTTGATTTTCAGCATAGGCGAAGTAGGCAATGTGTTCACCTTTTTCCAATGCACTTTGATAATAACTTCTGTTTGCGGAAAGAAGCTCGTCAATATTTTCCTCATACGGAATTGAAAATACTTCTCTCAAAACGATTTCACGCCATTTCATAAGCTCATTCAAATCGGAAATGTTTGCTTCTTTTATTACTATATCCATTTCAGCAGGCTCCCTCTTTCAAAACTACCGGAAGTTTATTTATATCAGGCTTTCCGTTGGGTGTCAGCGGAATATGATCCATAATCACAAAAAATTCCGGTATCATAAACGGAGCCAAATATCGTGACAGTTTTTTCTTAACCTCTGACAAAACAAAATCTGTTTCATTTGCAACAACATAGGCGGTCAAATAAGAAAGTCCGTGTTCATCGGTGAATGGGCGAACTACAGCGGTCTGTACTTCATTGCAGTCGCACAGGACGTTTTCTACCTCTTCCGGTTCAACTCGTTTGCCCATAATCATAACCTGTGAGTCTTTTCTGCGAAGAAATGCCAGATTTCCGTTTGGAAGAAAACAACCCAAATCGCCGCTTCGGTAAATCCGTTCACCGTTCTCACCGATAATAAACATTTTATTCTTGCTTCGGTCGAGATAGCCGTCTGAAACACCGCCTCCTGAGATACATATTTCTCCTATCGTGCCGAGCGGAACGGGCGTGCCGTCATCATCAAGCAGTTCGATTTTTGTTCCGAGAACAGCTTTACCTATCGGGTATGTTCCGTCTTCAAGCGCTTTTTGATTGTTGCAGCAAAAATAACTGCAGCACACAGTTGTTTCGGATGGGCCGTAGGTGTTGTATATCGTAACTTGATTAAGGAGATTATTTATATAGCTTTCCCTGAGAACATCACCGCCGCTGATGAGCAGCCGTAAACATGAGGGAATGCTTTTTAACCGATTCATATCCATAAGCAGATAAGGAAAGCCGCTGATAATGGTGACATTATTTTCTGTCACAAAATCCATAAGGCAATCTATATTTTCACGTGAACGAGCGTCAGGTATAGCTAATGTGGCACCGGAAAGCAAGGTCGTAAAGACTTCCTCTACAAAAATATCAAAGGAACAGACCGAGTATTGAAGCATAGTATCTTTAACAGTCGGGTTAAATTCATTACAAAAAGCACGAACATAATGGCAGATATTAGCATTTGTTACACAAACACCCTTAGGAACTCCTGTAGAGCCGGAGGTATACAGAATATATGCAGGCGACTTTGGAGTTAAAGAGAAATGTTCATGTCGTATTTGCGGCTTTTCATCTATTTCCTCTAAAAAGAGGAGCGGAAAGCCTTTTAGCTTTTCTTCATACTTTTTTTGTGTAATAATAAATCCTGCATTGCTTTCTTTCATCATAAAGCGAATACGTTCTTCAGGGAAATCCGGCTCCGCAGGAACATAGCAGGCTCCGCTTTTCAGTACAGCAAAAATAGAAGCGATAAAATCCACCCCGTGGTCTGCTACAATGCCAATACACTTCTCCTGTGACGGGAAATTACCTTCAATTATGTCAATACGACGGTCAAGCTGAGAATATGTCATCGAGCGATTCTGATGAATAATTGCAATTTGCTCGGGAAAATTTGTTACAATCTCTTCAAAACATTCGTAAACTGTAGAATTTTTCATAGTGTTACCTCATCGGGAATGGAAATTTCTGCAAAACTCTTTATAATTATAATCCTTGTTTGCACTGCAAAGAACAGCAAAATCAACTGAATCAAATAACTGTTCGCTACTTTTTCCGAAATATTTAAAATCAGTGATTGCACGGCTGAACAAATCAGACACAACAGCGGCATCATTTCCGTATACTCCGCACCCGAAAGCACCGAGTATTAAATTACGATAATTTTGCGATGCTGCAACTAAAAGCAGTCCGTAAATCCGCTTATAAAACATTTTTTCATATTCCTGCTGCGACATTCCCTCAAATCCGAGGCGTACCATCGGAGCCGAACAGGTCATCATACAAACAGAAAACGGTACCGAAAGAGTCTCGTTATCGGAGCTTTTTATTACCTGTGTATAAGGAGAAAGCATAACTGCGTCAGACCCCATACGAGTTTTAAGCGTATTATTGTAATCATAATACTTCTTTGCATTTTCACTTTCCAAAGATAACAGCAAGGATGTTCTTCGGCAGAGGTCTTCTTCCTGTCCGCCGGCGCCTTTTCTTGTATGACCTCCGGGCTGAGTGGCGCTTGCCAAATTCAGCACAAGAATTTTCGGAGATTCTTCACCGTTTCTTTTTAACTCTTGATATTTTTTCTGAGCAAGAACAAGGGCGTCTTCATTTTCGCAGTTAAAACGGCAGCAAGTATTTTGATTTTTGCTTTCATCAAAACAAGATGAGAATTTTTCATCGGTCTCCAAAGTTTTAATATCATCCGGCAAAAACACCTGAATTTCTTTCATCTGCTCTTTAGAATTATTCAGCTTTATGCTTTGCCCGTCTTTTTCATAGCAGCCGTTTTCCAAAATATTCAGTGTGTCGTTCAATATTTCAATATTCTTTTTTCGTTTCATTTCTTTAAGCTGCTCTCTTTCCTCAATTTCTTTTTGGGAAAGTCCTTTGTATTCAGCCTCACGCATCTGCTGTGCCAATCGTTTTAGCTGTTCTTCGTCGGTAAATTTTTCGTTTGCTTTTGCTTCAGCCATTTTCGCTCCGCCTTTTCGTCAATTTTTTGAATACATCGTCACATTCTTCACGAATGTTTAAGTCCGCTATACTGTCAAAACCGGTATGACCCGGGTTAATTTGTACAATAGCGGCATCTCTGTTTCTGTAACTCCAGTAAGTATCAGAGTAATTTCCTCTTGTACCGATAGCGAGAATTAAGTCTGCTTGTGAAATCCAGTTTCTCGCCTTGCGTACATCATCGTCCCAAAGACCGATATGGCTGTAGAGTGGCCAAGGGAGAATTTCCCCGCCGCAAGCTTCACACCTCGGCAGATTTTCCTGCTTCCATATCTCATAACCGTCATAATGCTTATTGCAGCTGCTGCAGCAATTAACCTGCAAGCTTCCCTGAATTTCCGCAACATTTTTTGACCCTGCTATTGTATGCATACAGTCCACATTTGTCGTTATAATTCCAAGCATTTTGCCCTCATCTTCCAAATCTTTCAGGGCATAATGGCTGTAGCTTGGGTTGTATGAAAACATATTTTCAAGATATGTCGGAAGAAAAGAGCTGTAATAATCTTCGCCTCTTTTCATTCTTCCGCTGCCACGGCTTGAAAAAAGCATCTGAGCGTATGTTACACCTCCGCCGCCTACGGAAATTCCGGCACCGGTCGTTGCAACTATATGATTGCTGTGTTCAATATAATCTATTAACTGTTCTATCTTGTCTTCGCTTCGTCCTGCTTTAAAAAGGCTCATAGCGCTCTCCTTTATTCGCTTAATATTGCTTCAAAAACTTCTGCGGCATCAGCGTGAATATTCAAGTCGGCAATTCTGTCAAATTCAGTAACAGAGGGATTAATCTGCACAAGCTTCGCATTTGGGGACATACGGCTTAAATATTCATCACTGCGAAAGCCTGTAGTACCGATAACAAATATTAAATCTGCCTTTGCAATCATATCAATTGCTTTTGCCATATTTTCCTTTGAGACGCTTTCACGAATATCCGAGTTCATATAAAAGCCTGTCGGCATCATCGGCGCACCGCATTTTTCACAGCGTGGCATATGTCCCTGATTCCATATTTGATAATCATAACAGCGATTTGAGCAGTCGATACAAATATTATCACGAAAGCTTCCTTGAAATTCAGCCACATTTTCCGAGCCTGCAATAGTATGGAGACAATCTAAGTTCTGCGTAACAATGCCGTAAATTTTGCCTTGCTTTTCCAGCTTTGTAAGCTGTTTGTGAACAGCGCTCGGCCCCTTAACGAATGTTGCGTCGAGAAAAGCGTTTTTCATAATTTCATAAAATTTTTCAGGATTTTTGCGGATATATTGGGCTGAAAAAATCCTGCCTGCATTGAGTCTGCCGACGCTCTGTTTTAACCTGCGCATACCGTAAAGATAGGAAATTCCCGCTCCTGTTACGGCAACAGCCTTTTCACTTTGTTCTATATATTCTTTGAGCTGATTATATTCGTTGTTCATAACAATGTCCTTCTTCTTATTTTTTGTGAATATTACTATGGCAATATCTATTGAAATGTCTCTTAATGTAATATGAATAATTACATTATAAATTTCCTAAAAAGTAATGTCAATAGTTACAATTGATTTTTTAGAGAAAATCTGATATAATCCATTTGCTGAGATTTATTTATGAAAAAGAGGGTATTAATATGCGTGTAAGCAAGAGATTT
>JAJBVC010000052.1 GCA_020860025.1 Clostridiales bacterium
GACTTATGGTCGGCAGCGTCGTGCTGACGAAATATGTGTCAACCTCCAAGGTTACGTCATTTGAGCAAAAGCTGACCGACAGGGGCATACGCTTTTACCGCCATTATCTTATTGACGGTTATCCGGCAAATATAGCGAAAATAGTAAGTGATGACGGCTATGGTAAAAATGATTATATTGAAACTACACGTTCTCTTGTCGTAATAACCGCACCGGGCCCCGGAAGCGGAAAAATGGCTACCTGCCTTTCACAGCTTTATCACGAAAACAAAAGAGGAGTTAAAGCCGGCTACGCTAAATTTGAAACATTCCCGATTTGGAATTTACCGCTTAATCATCCTGTTAATATTGCTTATGAAGCGGCGACGGCTGACCTTAATGACGTTAATATGATTGACCCGTGGCATCTTGAGACTTACGGCAAAACTACTGTAAACTATAACAGAGATGTTGAAATATTCCCTGTTCTTAAGGCTACGTTTGATAAAATTTACGGTGAATGTCCGTATAAATCGCCTACGGATATGGGAGTTAATATGGCGGGAAACTGTATAATTGACGATGAAGCAGTACGCACTGCCGCCAAGCACGAAATCATCCGACGTTATTACACCGCTCGCTGTGACGCTTTAAGAGGTGAAAACAAGAGTGATGAAATTTACAAGCTTGAACTTTTGATGAATAATGCGTCGCTGTCGTCAAACGACTGTCCTTGTATCACCGCTGCCGAAAAACGTGCAGAGGAAACAGGCGCTCCCGCCGCCGCAACAGAGCTTCAAAACGGCGAAATTATAACAGGCAAAACATCTGATTTGCTCGGCTGTGCCAGCGCCGTATTGCTTAACGCTCTTAAACAGCTCGGCGGTATTGAGTCGGATATTCTTCTGATTGACCCCGAGGTTATAAAGCCTATCCAGGAGCTTAAAACAAACCATTTGGGCAACAGTAATCCGAGACTTCATACAGATGAGGTTTTGATTGCACTGTCGATGTCGGCGGTGACCGACGAAAATGCCGCTCTTGCTTTAGCACAGCTCGGCAAGCTGAAAAACTGTGAAATGCATTCAACGGTTATGCTGTCATCGGTTGATGAAAAGGTATTGCGTCAGCTCGGTATTCGCCTGACCTGCTCACCTGTTATCGAAAAAAAGAAATTGTATTAAAACCTCTCTAAAAAAATCAATAACAGATTAGCAGACTTGTAATCTTTCAATAAGGGTTTGCCCGTCATTCAATGTGGCAAGCGACAGCAACAATGTCGTTGTCGTTAATCAGCACCCACCACCTATAAAGGTGAGGGACATTTCTTGCTTAAGTTATAAATATTAGCAAATGTATAAAAAAATAAGTGAATTTTTTAAATTCTATTGATTTGTGCATAAAAATACTCTATAATATATAAGTACAAACGGTTGTACAGAAGTGCAACCGTTTTTTGTATGTCGATAAAGTAGCCATAACCACGCTCTATTATTAGTTTGGTAGATTATTTTTTAGTCTTTATGTTTTTAAAAATATTGGGATTATCTATACCAAATAATTGTTCTAAAAGCGTCAGGGCATCGAGCCCATCCGCTTTTGAGCGTTTTAAGCCTTTTGCTCGGAAGCGGTACAATCGTACAGCAATCCTCCCAAAATGCTTAATTCTGACTACTTTCTCAACATACAACTTGATTTATAAATTCTATATTTATTTTCTATTTAGGGAGGAATAGTAGTTATGAGCAATCCTAAATATATTTTCATTACCGGAGGCGTTGTTTCGGGACTCGGCAAAGGAATTACAGCGGCGTCACTCGGCAGATTGCTGAAGGCACGAGGATTAAAGGTTACGGCGCAAAAGCTTGACCCGTATCTTAACGTAGACCCCGGTACTATGAATCCTGTTCAGCACGGTGAGGTATTCGTAACAGACGACGGTGCCGAAACTGACCTTGACCTCGGTCATTATGAAAGATTTATTGATGAGAGTCTTTCTCAAAATTCAAATTTGACAAGCGGTCGTGTCTACTGGAAAGTTATCAACGACGAAAGAAAGGGAATTTACGGCGGTCAGACTATTCAAATTATTCCGCACGTAACTAACGAAATTAAGCGGTATATCGCAAAGAACGCCGAAACAGGCGCAGATGTTTGCCTTGTAGAAATAGGCGGCACTGTCGGTGATATTGAATCGCAGCCTTTCCTTGAAGCTATTCGCCAGTTCGCTACTGAAATAGGCAGGGACAATTGTTTGTTCATCCATGTTACGCTCGTTCCCTACCTCGCCGCTTCCGATGAGCTTAAGTCTAAACCCACCCAGCACTCTGTTAAAGAAATGCTCTCGCTCGGTATCAGTCCCGATATTATAGTCTGCCGCACTGAGCACGCTCTCACTAAAGAGATAAAGTCTAAGATTGCCCTGTTCTGCAATGTCCCGCCCGAGTGCGTTATAGAAAATAACAACTGCGATATTCTCTACGCCGTCCCTATAATGCTTCATTCTCAAAATATGGATGATGTAGTTATAAAAAAGCTCGGTATAAATTGCGCCGAACCTGACCTGACCGACTGGATTCAAATGCTCTCGGCACTTCGTAACCCCACCCGAACAGTTAAGATAGCTATGGTCGGTAAGTATGTTGAGCTTCATGATTCTTATATATCGGTCAATGAAGCACTCAAGCACGGCGGCATCTCAACTCACAGTGCTATTGATATTCAATGGATTGATTCCGAAACTCTCGAAGCTCCCGATATTGATATTAACAAAGTACTCGCTCCTATGGATGGAATTCTCGTTCCGGGCGGTTTCGGCTCCCGTGGTATCGAAGGTAAAATAAAGGCTTGCCAATTCGCAAGAGAAAATAATATTCCCTATCTCGGTATCTGCCTCGGTATGCAGGTTGCTATAATAGAGTTCGCCCGCCATGTACTTAAAATGGACAGTGCCAACTCAGCTGAAATCGACCCTTCAACCCCATATCCTGTTATTGATATTCTTCCCGAACAAAAAGAGGTTACTTCAATGGGCGGTACTATGCGTCTTGGTCAATATCCTTGTTCGCTTAATCCAAATTCGAAAGCCTTCGCCCTTTACGGTGCTTCGATGATTTTCGAACGCCACCGCCACCGCTACGAGGTTAATAACGATTACCGCCCCGAGCTGTTAAAAGGTGGTATGATATTTGCAGGAACTTCTCCCGATAATCATATAGTCGAAATGATTGAAATTCCCTCTCATCCGTGGTTCGTTGCTTGTCAGTTCCACCCTGAATTTAAGTCCAGGCCCAACCGACCTCATCCCCTGTTTAGAGGATTTATAACCGCCGCCGCCAATCACCACGACCAACAAGAGAATACAAAAGCGAATAAATAAAATAGTATATATTAAAGGAGTGACGCACAAAACGCCACTCTTTTTTTACGCTTAATTGCTTAATTTAATATTGTAAATCCTGAAGTTTTTACTGTTTTTTGAAAACAATATTTTTTACAGTAAATATTTAGGAATGAGACAATGGACAAAAATTCAAAACACGAATCAATCTGGAATGAAAATATCAAACTGCCGAAATTCCCATCTCTTGACAAATCCGTAAAAACCGACGTTTTGATAATCGGCGGCGGAATCGCTGGAATACTGACGTCATATTTTTTAAAAGAAAAAGGCATTGACTGCCTGCTTGCGGAAAAAGACAGAATTTGCTGTGGCACAACTCATAACACAACGGCGAAAATAACGTCGCAGCACTCGCTGATTTACCAAAAGCTTGCAAAGGGCGGCGATACTCGAAACGCTCGTCTTTACTACGTCGCAAACGAAGCGGCGATAGAAAAATATGCAAAGCTTTGTGAGAATATAGACTGTGATTTTGAGCGTGCCGATAATTTTGTTTACTCCGTAAATAATCCGCATAAAATCGAGCGTGAGCTTGAAGTGCTATGTAAGATTAACGCAAAAGCCGAATTTGAGCCTGCGCCCAATCTTGAAATCCCTGTTGACACTGTAGGAGCCGTTAAATTTTTAAATCAGGCGCATTTTAATCCGCTTAAATTCCTTGCTGAAATATCAAAAAATTTGAACATTGTCGAAAACACGTTTGTGACCGATATTGACGGCAATACGGCTGTTACGTCAAACGGTAAAATTTATGCGGATAAAATCATTGTCGCAACACATTTCCCGATGAAAAATTCTCACGGCAGTTTCCCACTTAAACTTTATCAGCACCGCTCGTACGTTTTAGCTTTGAAAAATACGGTGAATATTGACGGAATGTATGTTGATGAAAGCGAAACGGGTATGTCGTTTCGTCGGTATAAGGATTATCTGCTTTTAGGCGGCGGAGGTCACAGAACAGGCAAAAAAGGCGGCGGTTGGGATGAGCTTCGTAAATTCGTCGAGCAGACTTACCCTAATGCAAAGGAGTGTTTTCACCTGGCAACGCAGGACTGTATGAGCCTTGACTCTGTTCCGTATATCGGCAATTATTCAAAATCGACGCCGAATTTGTTTGTAGCAAGCGGTTTTAACAAATGGGGAATGACGTCGTCAATGGTTGCCGCCGATATTTTATGCGATTTAATTTGCGAAAAGAAAAATGAATTTGCCGACCTTTTCGCACCGTCAAGAAATATGATAAAACCGCAGCTTTTTATAAACGGTGCCGAATCTGTTAAAAACCTTCTGACAATCACCCCGAAAAGGTGTACTCACCTCGGTTGCTCACTGAAATGGAACAGTGCCGAGCATACATGGGATTGTCCGTGCCACGGCTCACGATTTGATGAAAACGGAACTGTAATAGATAATCCGGCTGTTTCAAATATAAAAATGCGATAAAATAAACAAGGGCTGTATCTAACAGCCCTGTTTTTACGTCATAACTAACGACTTATTTGATTGTTTGTTGATTGTCTGTCCTGCCTAAAATGTAATCGGCTGACACGTTATAAAAATCAGCAAGTCTGATTAAATGCCTGATAGGCAGTTCGTTCGCTCCACGCTCATATCGTGCATACATAGTTTGTGAAGTTCCGAGTATATCCGCCAAATCCTGCTGAGTCAAATCTCTGTCTTCACGTAAATCTCTGATGCGTTTTATATAGTTCATAACATCACCGATTTAATTATACGCAGTAAAGATATTTACTATTGACTTTAGTAAACATTTTTACTATAATGATGTTAAACCAATAAAAATTCAGATGAAAACGGAGAAAAAACAATGGACAATAATGATATTGAAAATATCGAACTGAATGAGAATCAATCAATAAATAAAGAAAGCACAAAATCTGACGTTGTACAAGCAACCGAATCGGTTGCGACAACAGAAAATGCAGAGGTTACCGAATCTACCGAAACAACTGAAAACGTTGATGTTTCTACTGCTGACGAAATTACAAAAACAGAAAATCCAACTGATGATGTAACAGCGAATGAAGAACAAAAGAAAAAGAAAAAGATAAACAAAAAGGCATTGATTGCCGGTATTGTTATTGTAATTATTGTTGCTATAACAGCGACAATAGTCGGTGTCAATATGCATAATAAAAAAAATGGTTGAGGAGTACAACGATAATGTTGAACAAATTTCTTATGCAATGTTGCAAGGTGCCGCTGATGCTGAAAATATCGGAAATTTAGCCACAAAGGTATGGTATAATGCCATTTGGGAAAAGAGTTCCACAGAAACTGACGCATACACAAAATATAGCAGTAATAATTTTTGGAATTTCAGTACAGCATTAGCTAATCTATATGCAGATGAAGATTTTGCAAGCGATGTATCAGACCTTAAAACCGATAAAGAAGCAGTAACTCTTTGGATGAAAGATATGGCGAATCCGCCTGAGGAATGTGAAGAAGCGTATGACGATTTAAAAGAATACTATAATTCTTATATAGAACTCGTAAATTTGGTAGTATCTCCTTCAGGGTCATATAATGATTTTTCAGATGCATTCAGCAGTGCCGATTCAGAATGTGTTAGTTGCTATAATCAAATGAAACTTTATTTTGAATAAAATTTCTCACTATAATGATGTTG
>JAJBVC010000044.1 GCA_020860025.1 Clostridiales bacterium
TCTCAAAGCATTTTACTTTGTTATTTATGTTTCCGGTTTTATCTATTGCCTCTTTAACCGTTTTCTTATTTATCGCCTTAAAAACAGATATGCCGAAATCATACCAAATTGCAATAGCAATAATTTCAATTATTTATATTTTTGCCTGCATATTTATTTTTATATATTATCAGATACTGTCTGATAACGAAGCGAGGATAAATGAGCTTGAAGCGGAACAGAATTTTTATAAACTCAACAACACATACTTGGACATACTCAAGCACCAAAATGATGAGTTGCAAATAATGTTCCACGATACAAAACACCATTATTTTGCTCTAAGTAATTTTGACAGTATTGATGAAGTAAAAGAATATATAAATAAAATATATCCTGATTTGGAAAGTAAAAATACCATTCAAATATCAAAAAATAAAATATTGGATTTAATACTTAATAAATACATTATAATTTGCAAACAAAAACAAATTAATTTTAGTTATGAAGTGAAAACATCGGATCTAAACTATATAGACAATTCCGAGTTGTCAATAATTCTTAATAATGCATTGGACAATGCTGTTGAAGCCACACTCCAAAGCGAGGAAAAAGTTATTGAGTTTTCCCTAAGACATATAAATAATATGGATATGCTTAGTATTGTAAACAATTGTGATATTTCTCCGCTTCACAGTGGCGGTAAATTGCTGAGTACCAAGTCAAACTCAGCAAATCATGGTTTTGGTACAAAAATTATAGAAAAACACGTTAATATAAATAATGGCAAATACGATTGGTTTTATGATAAAACCGAACGGCGTTTTCATCTTTCAATTTTGTTTCAAAAATAAAAATAAATAGAGTGTTTAAAAAAGTCAAGTGCATTTTTATGTATTTGACTTTTTTGTCGTTTTCATAGCATAGTTTTGTAATTTTATTGAATTTCCACATTAGAATTTTGTATCATAAAAGCGACATTAAATCATTATATCAAATATTTTAATAAGGAGGAAAAATTATGTCAAACATCAAAAAACTAACAGCCATAGCAATGGCGATATGTATGCTGATAACGGTGATACCGTTTTCGGCATATGCGGCGGAGATTACGCCGGAGATTTCGCTTGACGAGTTCGCCGAGCAGTTAAGCGAGCTTAATGAAGAATACGGCGGCAATTATGTAAGCGAGCTTGTATTTGACGACGGTACGGAAGTTTACCATATCGACGGCGAAGCGGAATCAATATATGATGAAGCGGTCAATGAAACTGTCGAAGCCGTTGTAAGCGATGATGATTTTGAAATTCCGCTTTATGTTTTGGAAGAAAACAGCGCATTGTACAACGAAGAAAATGAAGTCGAGTACGAAACCGCCGCAATCAACGAAGCTGAAGATGAAGAGCCGGAAATTGCAACGGTTCAGGATGCGGAGGAGCTCGGCTATGAGGTTGAAATTGACGACGGCACCGCTGTTCTCACTCAGCCGTATCAAACCGAAAGGCTCATTGTTAAGTCAAAATACAATATAAATGAGCTTGATTCGGTCGCAATTGTTGAGGGCTACGACGATTTGCACATAGTGCAGTTTGACAGCCAGGAAAGTGCTAAAGAAGCGCTTGAATATTATGAAAGCAAAAGCCTGATCGAATATGCCGAACCCGATTTGGTCGTTTCAACATTGGAATATGAGGACACGGAAGCCTCGTCAATATTTGAAACGACATCAATATATGATGAGCTGGGTATCAATTACGGAAATCATCTTTCCTGGGGAAGTGAAGAAATCGGTATCGACGATTATGTTGACTATATCGGCTCAATAGACGAATTGTCCGAGGTTGTTGTCGGCATTATTGACACCGGAATAGATTATGACCATGAATATCTTGAGGACAGAGTTATCCGTACAAACTATAATATAAGCACAACGGGAAACGAAAATGACGAGGATGACGATAAGGGTCACGGAACTCATGTTGCCGGTATTGTTGTTGATAACACAACATCAAATGTAAAAGTCAAAGGATATAAAGTGCTAAACGAGTCAGGCGCAGGAACAATAAGCGATGCCGCATTGACAGTTGATTATGCCGTTGCGGACGGCGTAAATGTAATCAATATGAGTCTCGGCGGAAAAGGTAGCAGCACAACTATGACAAACTCAGTTAAAGCAGCTGTAGCGGCAGGAGTAACGGTATGCGTATCCGCCGGCAACAGCGGCGCATCAGCTTCGAAATATACACCCGCAGGTATAGAGCAATGTATAACAGTAGGCGCAATGGGTTATATCGGAGATATGTACGGAAAAGTCGGATTCAGCCTTCCGATTTGGTGTAATTGGGGAAGTTTGGTTGATATTTGGGCTCCCGGAGTATCAATTTACAGTACATATAAAAGCAACAGCTATGAAACCCTGAGCGGAACATCAATGTCCTGTCCGTTTGTCGCTGCGGTTTCCGCTATGCTTTTGTCAAAGGATATATCGCTTAATTCCGAAGAAATCTGCACAACCATAGAGGAAAACGCTAGAGATTTACATAATGAATATGACGAACATTATCCGTTTTTATATATCGGAACAATAACGGAATTTGATAAAGACAGGAGCGCAAAGCCTGAGTTCAGCGTTGAAAGCGGAAGGTATTCCGACAGTATTACTCTTGAAATAACGAGCAGTGAAGAAGACGCACAGATATATTATACAACCGACGGCTCCCGTGCAAGCAAAGAAACGGGTACTTTGTATACCGGGCCTATAGTAATTGACAAAACCACAACGGTTCACGCCGCCGCATACTCCGGCGATAATCTGAAAAGTTTACAGGCTGTTGTGTATTATTACATAACATACCTTGACGACGAGGGCAATTTTGAAATAGATGAAAACGGCATAATAACGGCATATAACGGAACTCAGACCTGTTTGACAATACCGGATTCAATAGCGGGAATAACAGTCACAGGTATCGGAACAAGAGTATTTAGAAGCAGTTCAAATCTTATGATGATTAAATTTCCTGATACTTTGACATATGTCGGCAAATACGCTTTTAGCGGTGCGGGTGAAACCCTTACCGCCGTATACTGCAATAATTTACAGGTCGTTGAAGATCATGCGTTTTACTTATGTGCGGATCTCGATATTATAGATTTAACCCAATTAGAGGAGGTGGGAAAATATGCTTTTTCTAACTGTAGTTCAATTACTTCACTGTATAACGATAAACTGACGACTATTGAAAAATGCGCTTTTAATCATTTATCCAATGCTTTATATGTAGATTTGCCGAATGTAACATTTGTAGATTATTTGGGTCTTTTTAACTTACAATCGGCGGAGTATATAAATTTGCCGAAGGTGCAAACACTGGGAGGCGGAGCTCTTAGAAATGCATTTTTGGTTGAATCGCTTGATTTTCCCGAGCTTACAACGCTTGTTGAACAAGGAGACGGCGGTAACCAATTTTATTATTGTACCAAGCTAAAAGAATTCTATGCACCTAAGCTTGAAGGAATAATTCCAAGTAAAGCTTTTGACTATTGCATAAGGCTTGAAAGCATAACCGTTTCATCAAATATTACGGAAATAAAAGAGCATGCTTTTGACGGGTGTTTTGTTATTACCTCTTTGTATTTTCCAAATGTAGTAACAATCGGGGAAAGTGCTTTTTCGGATTGCTATGCTTTGGAAACGCTTTATATCCCAAGTGCAACGGATATAGGGACAAATGCATTATATAAAACAAAAAGCTTAAAAACAATTTTTGCTCCAAGCCTTGAAACCACCTTATCTCTGCCGGAACACGACGGCGTTACTCTCTATGTTACCGACGCTTTTACAAGCACAACAAGTCCGGAATACGATTATACGATAGTTGCGCCGAGCGGTTCATATGCAGAAGAATGGGCAAATGAAAACGGCTACACCTTCCTCTCCTGCGATACCGACGACGGTGAAAGCGAATGCTCAAATGTGACGACAAGGGGCAGGTCTATTTGCTGTACCGCCGCAGGACTTCGTTTTGGATTTTACTGGTACAACATAGATGAAATCGAAGATTTAGCCGACAATATTGAATACGGACTTATTTACAGTCAAAAAGGAGAAGAAGACCTCTCGGCTGAGACCGTAGACGGCAGCAGCGTAAAGCAGATTGAAGCCGTTAATCGTATCGACCACGGAGACAATACTTCGTTTAATCTTGTAATATCCAATATTCCGTCCGCTTATTACGACAGGGAAATAACCGCAAGAGCATATGTTTGCATAGACGGAATGTATTTTTACTCGAATGTACTCAAAGGTTCATTCAGCGAGGTTGCAAACCTTGTTTTGGCTGATGATGAAATTGACGAAGCAACTAAAAATGCAGTGAATAATCTTTTAAACAAGGAGGTGTGATAAGTGAAAGAGAAATATTTTAAACCGCAGGCCGATATTGATGAGTTTAAAACCGTTGATGTCATAACGACAAGCGGCGACTTACAGGACGATGATAACCCGGTTGACGGAAGTTCAGGCTGGGATTAAATTGTTATTTATGCAGTTTTATTTTTACTGAAGCTTTCTCTTTCCGACGGTCAGAACCTGAGGTTTCAGTTATTGCAGAACAAAAAAGGAACATTTGTGCGTCTTACACAAATGTTCCTTTTAAAATGGTGCCGGCGGCGGGGGTCGAACCCGCACCCTGTTGCCAGGACTGGATTTTGAGTCCAGCACGTCTGCCAATTCCATCACGCCGGCAAATAAACAGGGCTGTATTTCAAGCCCCGTTGGTGCTGGTGACCGGACTTGAACCGGTACGGTGTTGCCACCGAGGGATTTTAAGTCCCTTGCGTCTGCCGATTTCGCCACACCAGCGTGCATTAAGTATGATAAATGATTTTTTGCTCAAAGTCAATAGTTTAATTAAAATAAAATTAAAATTGCCGTATTAGTTTACAACATTTTGGGGATTTCCGTTAAGGTAAGCTCTGATATTTTGTTCGAGAATATTGAGAAGCCTTGCTCTTGTTTCTTTAGCCGCCCAAGCAATATGAGGAGTAATAAAACAATTTTTAGCAGTCAGCAGGGGATTATTCGGATTTGCAGGCTCAGTTTCAAGCACATCCAATCCTGCGGCGGATAATTTACCGCTGTTTAATGCGTCAGCAAGTGCCTGCTCATCAACAACAGGCCCTCTTGATGTGTTAATTAAAACTGCTCCGTCTTTCATTTTAGCAATGCTTTTTGCATTTATCAACTTTTCTGTATTAGGTGTAAGAGGGCAGTGACAGGTTACAAAATCACTGCCATTAAGCAATTCATCAATGTTGACAAATTTTACGTTTTTATATTCATTATTAGGGTGGGGAGTATTAACAAGAACGTTCATACCAAATGCTTGAGCAAGAGCGGCAACTCTTTTTCCTATTGAACCAAAACCTATAATGCCGAGAGTTTTACCGTCAAGCTCTGTTAATGGCTCTTTCCAAAAACAGAAGTCAGGGCAGTCGCACCATTCGCCGTTTCTTACAGCGTCGCTGTGGAGAGTTACCTTATTTGTTATTTGAAGAATAAATGAAAAAACAAGCTGTGCAACCGCATTTGTGGAATAGGCGGGAATATTGCAAACAGTAATTCCGAGCTCTCTGGCTGCCTTGCAGTCAACTACATTATATCCTGTTGACTGAAGACCTATATATTCAAGCTCAGGCGATAAAGCGGTTAAAATTTCTTTTGTTACAATTGTCTTATTTACAATCAGAATATTGGCGCCTTTAGCACGTTTAATTATATCTTTAGGCTCTGTACGCTCGTATACCGTATAATCACCCAACTCCTCAATTTTACCCCAGCTGAGGTCACCGGGATTAGTTGTATATCCCTCTAAATTAACAATTTTCATAGTAATTTCCCCATTGTGATTTGATATTATCTTAAAATCCGATCCATTTTAATAATTTCTCAAGTTTTAACTTTTTTGCTAATAATTGTACAATTTTTATAACTAACAAACTTATGAAAAGTGTCAGTACAAAATTCAGAATAAAGTATAATTC
>JAJBVC010000140.1 GCA_020860025.1 Clostridiales bacterium
CTATTAAAATAAATGTTTTCGTTTAGATTTTATAATCTTTTTCAATTACAATTTATAAATCATTAAAAATAATTGGTAATGATAATAGTTCATTAAGATTATTAATAATAAAATCAGGTTTGATTTCATGATCTATTTTTAATTTTTTCCTATTCAACCAACACGTTTTATGCCGAGTTTTTGAGATCCCAAAACATCATCTATTAAAGAATCACCAACAAATAAAACTTCTTTACCTGAAGCTTTCAAACTATCAAGCATATTCATATAAAACTCTTTTTTGGTTTATAAACTTGCATTGATTCTGAAGTGAAGATGTTTTTAATGTTAATATCATTACTTTTTAAATCAGTATACAAAGGAGCGTTATCAGTAGTAGAGCCAATACATAACACAAAAAATTTTGAAAGTTCACTCAAGACATTATTTCACCCTCTCTTACCAAATGACTGTGCATACAGAAAAACATTCCGTTGTGGGATAAAAGATAATTGTACAAAAAGTCGTTTTGTGCTGAAAAAATAACATCCATCAGAGAAAATAAAGCTCTGATGGATGCAAGAAATTATTTTTAAATTTATGCTAAATTTTTAGGCAAAGCAACAATATTCTTCTTTAAGCTTAATGTCTTTAATTAGGTTTTTTCAACTCATCTGCCAGTGTTGCAAGTGTAACCTGTTCCATATCTGCCTTCATGGCGTTCACTGCTGATTCCATATGAGGATGCAGGATTTGATAGATGTTTTCCCCTACAATGCAGTCACTGTTGTCTCATGAAGTTTAAAAATTTCTTCTACATCATTTGTTTCTACTGCCTGATATATATCCCACAAGGTTATTTTATCAGGCTCCTTTGCAAGACACACTCCCCCGTTTTTTCCCGTCGATGCAATCAATAATCCTTTTTTAGATAATTCAAGAAATACATTTCTCACCGTAACAGGATTAGATTCAGTGCTTTGTGCGACAAGAATGCTCATAACCCGCTTTTCAGCTGACAGAACAGCAACAAACAGCAGCGAATGAACTGCTAACGGAAATCGCTTGCTTACACGCATCTTTTTACCTCTTTTCATAGATAATTCTCAGCAAATGGATTATATCAAATACTCTCCAAAAAATCAATTGTAACTATTGACATTACTTTTTAAACGAGCTATAATGTAATCATTCACATTACATTAAGGAGGTGTTTTTATGCAAACATTAGAAGCTATTGCAAAAAGAAAATCAACAAGAGATTTTGATCCTGACAAAGCTATACCCGATGAAATTATTGATACAATCGTAAAGGCGGGATGTCAGGCTCCGATCGGTGCAAACAAAAAAGAGTCCCTTCATCTGACAGTATGCGAAAATAAAGAAATTCTCAAAGAGATTAACCGCATGACTGCCACAGCCATGAAAATGCCTGAACGAGATTTCTTTTACGATGCGCCTGTTGCTATATTTGTTTCCGCTTCAAAAGAACAAATGGCACCAGGTATCGAATATGCAAATGCGGCGTGTGTGATTGAAAATATGCTGATAGCCGCAACAGATGCCAGAGTAGATAACATTTATCTTTGGGGTGCCGTACAGGCTCTTTCAGCTAATAAGGAAATGTGTAAGCAAATGGGTATTCCCGACGACTTCAAGCCTATTTCAGCTGTTGCACTCGGCTACAGTAAAAGTGGCGAAGCAGCACAAAGGGAGTTAACCGTATCACTTAACACCAACTATATCTAAAAGCCGACAAGACACTCACCGAAGAACTGAGTCCTCTCCGATGGGTGTTTTTCGTTAATCCGGCACGGAGGTAACAAACATAAAGACTGAATGCTGCGGAAGTTTTTGAAACAATCTTAAGTGAATAAAGGAGAACGCAATGAGTCTTTTTAAAACAGGACAAAGCGAAGATAAAATTGGACAGTTAATTGATTATATTGAACAAAGTAATCAAATGGTTGCAATTACGGGAGCCGGCATTTCACTTGCCGGCGGAGGAATAACATACAGACAGTTATCCAAAACGGTTCGCCCCGGCGGTTTGGGAAGTGACTCTTTTCTTCGGTCTTATGTTAAAGCAATGCACAGCTATAAGCCGACATTCAGTCACTATGCATTACGTGATTTGGAAGCCGAAGGAAAATTAATCGGAATTATCACAACAAATGAGGATTGTATGCATACAATGGCCGGGTCAAAAAATGTTGCGGAAATACAAGGCGGCTTTCAGATAAATCGCTGTTCGAAGTGTGGCCGTCATTATGACGACTATGAAATTTGGGAACATGAAGAACTTCCTAAATGTGAAGTATGTGGCGGAAGTATTCTTCCTTGGGAGCTTTACAGTCACATCAGTCTTTGGGATGAGGGTGTACAAAAAGCACAAGAATGGATTTCAAAAGCGGATTTAATTCTTGTTATCGGAACAAACGGATATTACTCAAGTGCATATTGGAGTTACAGAAACAGAGATGCCGTTATTGTACAAATTAACCCGGGTCATACCGGTTTTGACAGAACAGCGGATTTAAATATTCGTGAAGAATGTGACAGTGTGTTTAAAGAATTATCGAAAAGACGATGTAAAGACAGTTGAAACAAAGCAAACGAAATTTTGCATTTAAAAACTGCCGTATAACTTTTGTACCAAATGATGCTGTGGATAAAACTGCATCGTATGTGAGTTTATTTTCGTCCGACACATATCGCAAAATTGTTGCTTGATGAACTATTAGGGATTCTATAAAATAGTTTTTATAGGATTGTATTATTTTATAATTCAGATTTGAATTACAGCTTTGTAAGAGGTTAAAATACCCTTATGGCATTAATTCGAGTAAGGAGGTTATCATGACATTACAAGAAGCAATGAAAGAACGACATAAGGTGAGCAAATACAAAGATAAGCCTTTGTCAGCTGATATTATTAAACAGCTCAATGACAGAATCAAAGTTCAAAACCAGAAATATGGTTTGAATATGCAGCTTATTACAGAAAGCAAAGATGCAATGCCGGGAATTCTGGCAGCTTTGATGTCCAAAGGAGTAAAAAACTACATTATATTAGCCGGTCCTGACTCACCGGGCATTGATGAAAAGCTGGGATATAGCAGTGCCGATTTAATGCTCTATGCTCAAACTCTCGGTTTAAATACCTGGTGGATCGGTGGAATGTATAGTCGTAAAAACGCAAAAAAGCTCACAAATGCAGGAGATAATACAAAAATCATCGGAATCGTTGTGGTCGGCTATGGCGAGAATCAGGGAGTTCCTCACAAGTCCAAAGCCGCATCAGATATTTCATCTTATGAGGGTACTGTTCCGGAATGGTTCAAAGCCGGTGTCTCAGCAGTTTTGTTAGCACCAACTGCTATGAACAAGCAGGCTTTTACCATTAAAGGCAAGGGTAATAAGGTAAGCATAACGTGCAATAATGGCTCATATTCTGATGCCGATTTAGGCATCGGCAAATACCATTTTGAACTTGGCGCCGGCAAAGATAAATTTGAGTGGCAATAGCCCTATCAGAAAATTACTACATCAAAAACATCAAAAAATAATGCCCATCAGAGAGACTTTAAATTTCTCCGATGGGCGTCATGCTTTTACATCTTGTTTATTGGTGCGCATTTTCATATGCCCGCCTGATGTCTTCCGGCATATCTTCCGGTGCCATCGCCTGCACTCGATCCTCATTTCCATCTGCGATAGCCTGGTCGTAATACCAGCATTTATATTTTATCATGTCCAAGATGCGGTTCAGATATTCAATTTCTGCTTCAACCGATGCTTTTTGCCGTGTGAATAATTCTTTTCGCTGCGGGTATGTTTCGTTCCCCTGGACGCACCAGTCCATAAACTGCTTAATATCTTTTATCTCCAGCCCTGATTTTTTCAAGCATTCAATGACTCGCAGAGCTTCTATCTCATTGTCTCCGAATTTTCTTATGCCCGATGTCCGCTCTATATTAGGAAATAGCCCTTCCTTATCGTAATAACGAAGTGTAGAGATTGGCAGCCCAAACATCTCAGACACTTGACCGATTGTGTACATTGTAAATATGACCTCCTGTTCATAGAAAATTTTCAAATTTGGTCTTGACCTAAAGTTAGGTTCAGATATTACAATAATAATATATCATAAGAAATCAGGAGTGTCAAACGTATTTTGAGGCTTCAAAATTCAGATAGCAGGAGGAAATGCGAATCATGGAAGAAAAATTAAATTTAACGATGGAGTGGGACAAGACCTTTCCAAAGAGCGAAAAGGTTAACCACAGGAAAGTCACGTTCCATAATCACTATGGTTTTACGCTGGCTGGCGATGTATATGAGCCGAAGAACTACGAGGGCAAACTGTCCGCTATCGCCATAGCTGGTCCCTTCGGAGCTTGCAAGGAGCAGGCAGCAGGATTGTATGCGCAGAATATGGCGGAAAGAGGCTTCCTGACGATAGCTTTTGACCCCTCTTTTATGGGTGAATCATCAGGTGAGCCACGAAATATGGCATCACCGGACATCAATACGGAAGATTTCTCTGCTGCTGTAGATTTTCTGTCTGTGCAGGATAATGTTGACCCGGAGCGGATTGGCATCATCGGCATCTGTGGATGGGGAGGCATGGCTTTGAATGTGACATCTATGGATACCCGCATTAAGGCGACTGTTACATCTACCATGTACAATATGTCCCGCGTCAATGCCAATGACTACTTTGATGCAATGGATGAAGACGGCAGATATGCTCTGCTTCAGTGTCTGAATAAACAGCGCACGGAGGATTACAGGGAGAATAAGACAACCTATCCGGGCGGCGTTGCTGATCCGATGCCAGCAGAGGCTCCGTGGTATTTCCATGATTATCACGACTATTATAAGACCGAACGCGGCTACCATCCCAGAAGTGCAAATTCCAATGAAGGTCGTGTAGATACTGCCAAGCTGGGATTTATCAATATGCCTACCGCTTCCTGCTCCGGAGAAATCCGCAGTGCAGTTCTGATGATTCATGGTGAGAAGGCGCACAGCTGCTATTTCTCAAAAGATGAGTTTAAAAAGTTAAAGGGAGACAACAAGGAACTGATGATTATTCCGGGTGCGGTTCACACGGATTTGTATGATAACCTTGATGTTATCCCATTTGAGAAGATGGAACAGTTCTTCCTGACGTATTTGAAATAAGGTGGTGACAGAATGAAAATATTAGTTTTAAACGGAAGCCCAAGACCGTCTGGAAATACATCCAAAATGATTACGGCTTTCAAAGAAGGTGCAGAAAGCAGCGGACATGAAGTGAATGTCGTGGATGTCTGCAAGAAAAATATAAAGGGCTGCCTGGGCTGTGAATATTGTCATAGCAAAGGAAACGGAAAATGTGTTCAGAAGGACGATATGCAGGAAGTATACAGTCTTTTGAAAGATGCTGAAATGTTAGTGATTGCTTCGCCAATCTACTATCATGGTATTTCGGGTCAGCTTAAATGTACGATAGACCGATTTTACTCAGCAGCTTACCCTATGAAGCCCGCTAAACTGAAGAAGGCGGCCATGATTTTGTGTTCCGGCTCACCAGATATGTATGATGGCGCACTGTTTTCATTCCAAGGTGATTTTCTGGATTATCTTGGTCTGGAGAACATGGGAGTTCTTACAGTGGCGGGTTCCGCCGGGAGCAGGGAGTTAGAAAAAGCAAAAATGCTTGGAAGCAAACTAATCTAACAAAGTACATCTAATTTATTTCAAAATAAAAACAATGCCCATCAGAGAAAATAACTCTCCGATGGGCATTTTACATATTACTTTTGTTCTTGTTTATTTCTTAATAACAC
>JAJBVC010000035.1 GCA_020860025.1 Clostridiales bacterium
AAATTAAATTATTCCTTAGTATCGGGTAAGTTTGAATCTGAATCTTCTTCTTTATTCTTCTTGCCTTTTTTCTTTTTAGCTTTAGCTGCTTCTTTAGCGGCGTCAACTTCTTTTTGGTGCTGTTCAGTCTTAGTTTTGTTAGTATTAACAGCCCAACGCTCAATTTTCATTTTAATTCTGTCAGCACCTGTTTCGATAACAATATCGTTTTCACGAATTGTAACAACTTTACCGACAATACCACCTATAGTTACAATCTCATCGCCGATTTCAAGTGAAGAACGCATTTCCTGTTCTTCCTTCTGACGCTTTCTTTGCGGACGAATCATAAGAAAGTACATTACAGCGATAAGCACTACCATCAGTATAATATAACTTGAAGTACCGCCGGAAGAACCGCTACTTGTTGTGGTGCTTGACGTTGATGCCATCATTAAAATTGTTTCCATAAAATTTATTCCTCCATAAATTGAATAAAAGTATTATATTAGAAATAGAAATAATTTGCAAGTATTTTCTATATTCTTGTGTCAAGTTTTACACAATATTCATTTTTGTAATCACTAAATGAACCATTGTCTAAATTATCACGAATTTCCTGCATAAGATTGTTATAAAAATACAAATTATGAATTACTGCAAGACGCATACCTAAAATTTCATTACTTTTAAATAAGTGACGAATATAAGCACGGCTGTATTTTTGACAGGTCGGGCAGTCGCAGGATGAGTCAATCGCTTTTTCGTCACGCTCGTATTTTGCATTATTAATATTGATAATTCCATCTTTTGTAAAAAGTTGACCATGTCTTGCGTTTCTGCTTGGCATCACACAGTCAAAAAGGTCAACTCCCCTGCTTACGCTTTCAAGTATATTACCGGGAGTACCGACACCCATAAGATAACGAGGCTTATCATACGGCATATAAGGCTCGACAGCCGATATAATTCTGTACATATCCTCTTTAGGCTCGCCGACCGCTAAACCACCTATTGCGTAGCCGTCAAGATCCATTTTTGCAATTTCTTTCATATGGTTTACTCTTAGGTCGTCATATGTACAGCCTTGGTTAATGCCGAAAAGAAGTTGATTTTTGTTTATTGTCGTTTCGAGAGAATTTAACCTGTCCATTTCAATTTTACAGCGTTCAAGCCAACGAAGCGTACGCTCGCAAGATTCTTTTGCATATTTATGTTCGGCAGGATTTTCAACACATTCATCAAAAGCCATTGCTATTGTTGACGCAAGATGAGACTGAATTTGCATACTTTCCTCCGGACCCATAAAAATTTTTCTTCCGTCAACATGCGAATTAAAATAGACGCCTTCTTCTTTAATTTTATTCAGTTTTGCAAGACTGAAAACCTGAAAACCGCCGCTGTCTGTTAAAATAGGTCTGTCCCAATTAGTAAATTTATGCAGACCACCCATATCATAAATAAGCGAATCAGACGGTCTGACGTGCAAATGATAAGTGTTGCAAAGCATTACCTGGCAGTTGATTTCTTTTAAATCATCAGTAGAAAGACCACCTTTAATTGCGGCAGAAGTTGCAACATTCATAAATGCAGGAGTTTGTACAGTGCCGTGAACTGTCTTAAAAACGCCACGTCTCGCTGTCCCCTCTTGCTTAATTATTTCCATATTTTACCTCACACAACTTTATATAATCAAAAACAAGTAAGAAATTTATTTTATACTATCTGTAATAAACATAGCATCGCCAAAAGAGAAAAAACGATATTTTTCTTCAACGGCAACCTTATAAGCGTTCATAACGTTGTCGTAACCCGCAAATGCAGAAACAAGCATAATCAACGTGCTTTCGGGCAAATGAAAATTCGTAACCAATGCGTCAATACATTTAAATTCATAACCGGGATAAATAAAAATACTCGTATCGTCCTCGTCAGCGCAGATACAGCCGTTTTTTGTGGCAACAGATTCAAGTGTTCTACAGCTTGTTGTTCCGACGGAAATTACCCTTCCGCCGTTTTTATGAGTATTATTTATTAAATCGGCAGTTTCCTGCGGCATAATATAATGTTCCGAATGCATTGTGTGCTTTGTAACATCGTCAACCTTAACCGGTCTGAACGTACCGAGTCCGACGTGCAAAGTTACATAGCCTATGTTAATACCCTTTTCTTTAATTTTTTCAAGCATATCCTCTGTAAAATGCAGTCCTGCTGTCGGTGCTGCGGCAGAACCGAGATTTTTGCTGTATACAGTTTGATAGCGTTCATTATCCTCAAGCTTTTCCTTAATGTACGGAGGCAGAGGCATCTGACCGATTTCATCAAGAACTGCATAAATATTATCTGTGCATTTAAACTGAATTATTCTGTTGCCGTCATCAAGAATGTCGATTACTTCACATTCAAGCTGACCGTCGCCGAATACGAACTGTGTGCCGATTTTTGCACGTTTGCCCGGGCCGCACAGACATTCCCAAACTAAATTCTCTTTCTGCTTTAAAAGCAAAAATTCAACAACTGCACCTGTTTCTTTTTTTACACCGTAAATTCTTGCAGGAATAACTCTTGTATTATTTAAAATCAGGCAGTCTCCGGGATAAAGATAATCGATTAAATCCTTAAAAATTTTATGCTCTATGTTCCCATTATTTTTATCAAGCACCATAAGTCTTGAAGCATTTCTCGGTTCAACAGGCGTTTGAGCAATCAATTCCTCAGGTAAATCATAATAAAAGTCAGAAGTTTTCATCATTTTCTCCATAATTTCTGATTGACATATATATATATAAAGTGTTATTATATCTTAAAAGTATGAGTGAAAATCATATGAACATTATTATATTGCAATTTATCTTGTTTTACAAGGTATTTTTTTAAGGAGATACATATTATGGAAAAAAAGTTTAATGTAGGAGTCGTCGGCGCAACAGGAATGGTAGGTCAGCGCTTTGCTACACTACTTGAAAATCATCCTTGGTTTAATGTCGTTTGTCTTGCGGCTTCAGCAAGAAGTGCAGGCAAAACTTATGCCGATGCAGTCGGCAAAAAATGGTGTATGGACGTTGATATTCCCGAGAATATGAAAGACATTGTTGTTTTAGATGCAACAGGCGATATTGATAAAATAACATCAATGGTTGATTTTGTATTTTGTGCCGTTGATATGAAAAAAGATGAAATCAAGGCGCTTGAAGAAGAATATGCTAAACACGAATGCCCCGTTGTTTCAAATAACAGCGCTAACCGTTTTACACCTGACGTTCCTATGGTAGTGCCTGAGCTTAATGCAGAACATATCAATATTATTCCGTCTCAAAGGAAAAGGCTTGGTACAAAGCGTGGATTTATCGCTGTTAAATCAAACTGCTCGTTACAGTCATACGTTCCGGCGATATTCCCTCTTCATCAGAAATTCGGTGTTAAAAGAGTTCTTGTTTGTACTTATCAGGCGATTTCAGGAGCTGGAAAAACATTTGAAACATGGCCTGATATGATAGATAACGTAATACCTTTCATCGGCGGTGAGGAAGAAAAGAGCGAAAAAGAGCCTCTTAAGCTTATGGGTAAAATTGTTGGCGATGAAATTGTTTCGGCTGACAGTCCCGCTTTTACATCGCAGTGTATTCGAGTTCCCGTCTCAAACGGTCATTTAGGCGCAGTATTTGTTGATTTTGAAAATAAGCCGACAAAAGAAGAAATGATTGAAATTTGGGAAAACTTTTCAGGCAGAGCTCAAGAACTTGACCTTCCGTCGGCACCAAAGCATTTTCTTAATTATTTTACAGAACCCGACAGACCACAGATTAAATCTGAAAGAATGCTTGAAAACGGTATGGCTGTTTCAATAGGCAGACTTAGAGAAGACACTCAGTATGATTATAAATTTGTATGTCTTTCACACAATACGTTAAGAGGTGCCGCAGGCGGTGCTGTTCTTCTTGCCGAACTTTTAGCGGCAGAGGGATATTTAGACTAATTTATTAAATTATTTATACACACAATTTATTTTTTATTTGATTTAAGGAGCGATTTCTTATGAAAGATCCAATTTTCACTGGTGCAGCGGTTGCGATTATCACACCTATGTACGATGACGGAAAAGTAAATTACGATGAATTTGCTAAGTTTATTGACTTTCAAATTGATAACGGTACAGACGCTGTTGTAATTTGCGGTACTACAGGCGAGTCGTCTACTCTAAAGGTTGTAGAGCATAACGAGTGCATCAAATGGTGCATTGACTATGTTAACGGCAGAGTTCCTGTTATTGCGGGAACAGGTTCTAATTCAACCGAATGTGCTATTGAAATAAGCCGTGAAGCCTGCAAAAACGGTGCTGATGCACTTTTGCTTGTAACACCTTATTATAACAAAACGAGCCAAAGAGGCTTGGTTGCGCACTATACTGCTATTCACGACGCTACCGACAAGCCGATTATTCTTTATAATGTTCCGTCAAGAACAGGTGTTAATATTGCGCCTGAAACCGCAAAAGAGCTTTCAAAACTTCCGAGAATTAACGGAATTAAGGAAGCGTCTGGTAATCTCGAGCAGGTTGAAAAGATTCACGAGCTTTGCGGTGACGAGCTTAATATTTGGAGCGGTAACGATGACCAAATTTACGATTTAATGGAACGTGGCGGTAAAGGCGTTATCAGCGTGCTTTCAAACATCTGTCCTAAGGAAACTCACGATATAGTTAAAAAGTATCTTGACGGAGACAAGAGCGGCAGCAAGGAACTTATGGATAAATACATGAAGCTTGCAAAGGCAATGTTTGTTGACGTTAATCCTATTCCTGTTAAAGAAGCTGTAAGTCTTATTGGTTTCAATGCAGGCCCTTGCAGACTTCCTCTTATCGAAATGGATGATAATAACAAGGCTTACGTTAAATCTACAATGCAGGAATACGGACTTATAAAATAAGCTTAATTATTAAGGAATATTAAAATGACAAATATTATTTTAGTCGGTGCTTGCGGTAAAATGGGCGGTGTTATTGCAGATGTTGTAAGCAAACGTGACGACTGCAAAATCGCAGCAGGTGTTGACAAATTACCTCAGGAGCGTGCTTTTCCCGTTTATGAAACAATAAACGATGTTAAGGAAACAGCAGACGTTATTATTGATTTTTCGCATCCGTCGGCACTTGATGAGCTTTTAGCTTACTCAAAAGCGACAGGTACAGCTCTTGTTATCGCCACTACTGGTTACGATGACGAACAGAAGAAAAAAATTAAAGACGCTTCTGAAACTGCGCCTATTTTCTTCACATACAATATGAGTATTGGTATTAACCTGCTTGCAAATCTTGCAAAAAAAGCTACTGAAATACTCGGTGACGATTTTGATATTGAAATTGTTGAAAAACATCATAATCAAAAAATTGACGCTCCAAGCGGTACAGCTTTAATGCTCGCAGACGCAATATGCGACGTTATTCCGAGACCGATGAAATATGAATATGACCGCCACTCAAAGCGTGAAAAAAGAACTAAAAACGAAATTGGACTTCACTCAATCAGAGGCGGCACAATCGTAGGAGAGCATGACATTATTTTTGCTGGTCGTGACGAAATAATTACTCTTTCTCATTCCGCAAGAAGCAAAGAAGTTTTTGCCGTAGGTGCTGTAAATGCAGCAATATTTATGAATGGCAAGACAGCAGGTCTTTACGATATGAAAGAACTTATAGATTAGTTTTTATACTTAAACAAAATAAGCATCAACTGTTTTATG
>JAJBVC010000113.1 GCA_020860025.1 Clostridiales bacterium
TTCTATTTCTTATTATTATATTATTTTAATGCTTTAATGTCAATCTATTTAAAATTTTGTCAATAATATGTCTTGATACTCGTAATATTTGACGTATAAAAAGCAAAACCCCGACGGCAAAATATCTCTGCCGACAGGGTGCCAAATATACATTATCAATCAAAATCTAAACTTTAATTTCTATTAAACAGAATGCTCCTTAGAAAAAATAAGATAGGCGTAATCCTCACGTTCTTTAGTACCGCTGCCTTCATTATCGCATGCATAATACGTACATACGCTTTTATCGGGCAGAAGAACGCCGTCGCCCCAAAAAGCATCTACTACTGCGCCTATTAAAATATCGCCTTTAAGGAGTAGCTTTTTCACTCCCTTATATTCACAGAGCTTAACGGCATTTTCTCTTAAATCATCATCGGTAATATCTCCGTATGCCGTTGAATAAAACCTTGCCGACTCTGTTACATAATAAAAGTTCATCTGCTCTTCAATCGTTTTTCCCGATAAAGTCTCTGAAATTTCCTCTTTTGGGATATATTCGCCGTCTTCAGGCGTGTACTGCTCGCAGAAAAAGTCCTTGCCGTTTTGATGACGAAATCTTTTTACACCGCTTGAATCTCTGACAAAAAGCGTTTCCCATTCGTCACGCTGTTCACCGTAGTCCTCCATAATATCGGCTACAGTTCTGTTTTCTATAAAATCTTTAAATTTATCATTCATAATATTTTCGGCGTGACAGTTCACGCTGTTCTCCTTATAATATTGGTTTTATTAAGATTTCAGGCATTACCATATGCCCATAACATTTTGCATAAGAAGACTTACGCCTGTTATGCCAATCCAACAACAAAAGCCTAAAAGAAGCGGTTTTCCGCCTGTTTTAACAAGTTTTACTATGTTAGTATTCATACCGATGGCAGCCATTGCCCAAATAATTAAAAATTTACTTAACTCTTTAATCGGGTCAAAAACACTTGTGCTGACACCAAAATGACTTGCCACCGTAGTAATTATCGAGGCTAAAACGAAATACAAAATGAAGAAAGGAAAAACCTTTGAAAACTTAAACTTTGTACCCTCTTTATTCTCTTTCTTCGCTTTTCTTGCCTGAACCAGAGAAAGAACAAGTGTAATCGGAATAATCGCAAGAGTTCTTGTAAGCTTTACCGTTACCGCTTTATCAAGCGTTTCTGAGCCGAGATTATACATATTATCCCACGTTGCGGCGCAAGCTGTTACAGACGACGTATCATTAACCGCCGTTCCCGCAAAAATTCCAAAAGCTTCTCCGCTGTCTGTTGCAAAGCCTAAAAGCGTTCCGAGATACGGAAAAATCAGCGCCGCAAGAACATTGAAGAAAAATATTACAGAAATTGACTGAGCGACCTCTTCATCATCAGCATCAATAACAGGAGCAGTTGCCGCAATCGCCGAGCCACCGCAGATTGACGAGCCTACGCCGATAAGAGTTGAAATTTTGCCGGGAATTTTAAATACCTTGCTAAGCAAAAAAGCAAGAATAAGTGATGTTGCAATCGTACTTAAAATAATAGGCAAAATCCCATGCCCATCCAGTTGTTCTTAATAAAATTTATCATATGATCTGTCAGTGTGGTCTATCACATTACCCTTTCATTAAATAATTATTTGTTTGATTTATGTAAAACAGAAATAGTTTTATATCAAACTGCCGTCAATATTTTGCTTTAATATTCGCACAAAAATATTTTTACCGACAAGCATTTATAAACGCATCAAAAATCTTTTTGCTGTTTTGATTTACGTGAAAATCAAGCTCCGGATGCCACTGAAAAGCCCAGACAAACTTTTTATTTTTAAGTCTGACAGCCTCGACAAGTCCGTCCTCCGACTCCGCCATAACTTCCAAATTTGTTCCAAGCTGTTTAACAGCCTGATGATGATAACTGTTTACACCCAAATGCTCTGTTAAAAGCAGTTCATATAACGGCGTCTGCTTTTTTATACTTACATAGTGAGCAACATTTGTATAAGGCGGTTTCATATGATGCTCCGTATCGCTTTCATATTCCGTATACAAATCCTGATATAAAGTTCCGCCCTGCAAAACATTGATAAGCTGAATACCACGGCATATTCCAAGCACCGGCTTGTCCTGCTTTAAAGCAGCCGCATAAAGCGCCGATTCAATCAAATCCCTTTCATTACAGGGAATACCGCACTTTTCTTTTCTCTTTTGATTATAGAGCGACGGTGAAACATCCTGACCGCCCGTCATAAGTAAACCGTCACACTTATCAAATACCTCAAGCACATCCTGTTCACTGCTTGCAAGCGGTAAAATAACAGGAACAGCACCTGCTTCTTTTATACCGTTCATATAACCTGGAAGCATCCATATACTCTCTTTTTCATCGTCCCACAAAGGAACGACAGCTATTATCTTTTTCGCCATACAATCTCCTAAACAAGTTCGTTATTTTCCTGCAATCGCAGCTGTATTTTCAGCCTTTAAAAATGGGCAATCAGTTAATGACCGCCCATTTTGTCGCTTTGTACGTTTACACTTGTTAAACTATTTAACGCATAAATACAAAAGCTTTATTTTATTTTTATGTGCTGTTACTCGATAGTAACAGAGTCAGCAGGAATGAACGTATCATCTGTCGGTGTAAATTCAACCGTTACCGTATCGCCCTTGCTTATAAGCAGAACCTCCATACAGTCAACAACCGAGATGTAATAATACTTTCCGTCAATATTCAGATAGTAAACCGTGTTGCCGTCGTTTACAGACGTTTTTATCGCCGTTACTTCGCCTGTAATTGTTTCCGTTGTGCTTGTATCATCTGTCGTGTCGGTATCGGTACCGCTGCTGTCCGTTGTGGCGGAAGTATTGGCATTATCGTCCGAACTGCTTATCTCGTCCTCATCGACCATTATATCATCTTTATCAAGGTCGCTTGCAACGCCGTTTTTCTCAAGCGCATCAATATAATTTTCAAGAGCATTGTTAAGTGCCTTTGCGTCGCTCTTCGCAACGTCTAACAGTCCCGTGCCTACAACGGTCTTATCCTTAAGGCTTACAAATGCGTAGCCTTTAACCGTATTGCTGTCGCCGTACAGCGACATAAAGTAGGTCGGATTGCCGTCAATTCCCAAAAGAATCGGGAATGTCGCAGAATAGCCGTAGTTTTGTACTGCGTCCTGTGCCGACTGCTGAGCAGACGATTCGGTTGCACCGGAGCTTTGGTAATACCTTGTTTCCTTCGTTCTTTGATTGCAGAGAATAAAACCGAAGTTTGACGTATCAGACTTTGAAGACGTTACACCCGTATATACCCAAACGTCATCGTCCATTGCAATATTACCGCTGCCTGTTGAAGCTATATTAACATCGTTTTGGAAAATGATTGAATTCCAAAAGCCGTTTTGCAATTTTCCGTAGTAGTTATATTGTTCAAGAAGAAGCGACTCACTGTAAACAACGTCAATCCAGTTAAGAGAAGAATCTGTACGAACTTCCTCTATATCATAATACTGACTGTCGCCTGTAAGAGCGTCTGTTATAATTACACCCTTTACATCGGTACCGCCGAAAAGACCGATAGTCTTATCAAGAACCGCTGTAATCCAATAAGGATGCATATTGTCATCTATCTCAAAATTAGGAGTATCCATAATATATGTCGGATACTGGAAACGAAGATGACGTTCAAGCTTTTCGTTAAACAGCTCAGTCGGTGAATACTTAATTCCCTCGCCGAAAAGCTCAACGCAGTTTACGGCTGTAACCTCCTGAGTTACAAGGTCAATCATCATATAAGCCGGCAAGCCGTCTTTTGTGTTATTTACCCATTTAAAGAAATCGGCATATTCAAGATACGCAACACGAACCGGCGTATCTTCATAGTTAATTTGGGTTGAATTTGACGAAACAACATACTGGCTCATATATTCCGAAAGAGAACCGAGCTGCTGGTCGGCAAGAGTATAAGCACGTGAAGCATCAACTCTTGGCACCTTGTCATAGCTTATTTCTTCAAAATCAGTTTCAAAATTGCCCTCTTCAACCGTCATAAGCTCACTGTATGACTCTGCACGAAACAGCGTAACACCTACAACATAGCCTACAACCATAACAACAAGTATTACACCTATAATTATAATCGGTACAATTGATTTTTTCTTTACATATTCTCTGCGTTCAACAACCTTGTTTGCCTTGCAAAGAAAATAAAATGAAATCATAAATATTGCAACAAGAATAATCAAAAAGATATAAAACTCTGTGTCGTGGATATTGAGAGCCGGCAGCATCATATAGTATACCGCTGCACCCGCAACTATCGTTATAAGCAGTGAAATCAGTATACGAAACGGCATCCTGCTCGGCTTTACAACAGCCTGTACCTCGTTATTTTTGGGCCATTTGATTCTTTCTTTAAATTCGCTGATTACTTCATCAGCATCGTAATCCATATTGGGCATTTTATCGCTCATATCATTACTCCGTTCTAATATAATATTGTCATTATACTACATATTCAATCTTTTTACAACTTAAAATATTGTTAAAAATTATAATAATATAATATAACCATTTTAATAAAATAGGGTCGGGAAAATTCCCGACCCACACATTAACTTTATTTAACTCTTAATTAAGAAGCCACTCTTGTAAGACCCTTAGTCTCTAAAAGATATTCATCAGATGCAGGATAATGGTTATTATAAGTAATTGTAAGAGATGCACTCTTGTCCTTAATAACCGTTACTGTTGCATGAGTTACTAAAACCTCACATACCATATTATAATCAGCCTCTGTAATTTCTTTTGTGGCAGTATCTATTTTAACTGTAACAGTACCGCCCTTGTAGTCTACAATAACATTATCTTCCGCTGTACCCTCTTCAAACGAGATTATGCTGATTGATGCTACTGTTCCGGCTATATCACCGAGAACTTCAAAGAACCTACCCTGAGAATCATCGCCACGTGTACTGTTTTGAGCAGCCTTAGGCTGGATAACAAGAGTTATTGTTCCATCGCCATTATCGGTTACATTAGCCTCAAGAACATCATCTGCGGTTGCCATTGATGTCTGGAAATCATGGTCTGCTACTTTTGCAGCGTCTTCACTGTTATTATCAAGTTCGGGATTTCTGTTATAACAAGGAACAAGACCATAAGTGTTTGCAGAGAACATAGTGTCGACAATTCCCGGAACAAGACCGTTAATAACACTGTTGGAAGAACCGTCAATATAAACATCACCTACATCAAGATCCTCATCACCAAGAAGCTTATAGAAAGTCTGGGTATTACCATCCTCATCTATATATTCAGCGGTGAGTGATTTTGTATAGTTATAAGCCTCTACATAATAATTTACTACGTCTTCCTTTGTAGCAAATTCAACTCCGCCGTATGTACCGGCTACAAACTCATCAATCAAAATTTCATCCGTTGAAGAAGATGATGATTCTGCCTCGTCGTCTGTCGCAGTCCAGCTGTCATCCTTAATTTCATGGATAGCCTGAATCGCACCTTCGGTTACATAGTTAACTTTTTTACAGCCTGCAAATGTACTTGCAATTAAACCTGCTGCGAGGATAAGGCAAAAACCTCTTTTTACATATTTATTCATTATCAGGGTTCCCCTTTCAGTTTTGTTTAGAACACATATATCTTTGCCCTAAAATAATGCTATATATAAAAT
>JAJBVC010000187.1 GCA_020860025.1 Clostridiales bacterium
GCGGTCGCAAACGAATCCGCTTCCGAGCAAAAGGCTTAAAACGCTCAAAAGTGCCGAGAATTGTTTCTCGGCATTTTTAATGGTTATTGTAAAAAGATAACTTCTTTGTTATTAAAAGATAAAGATAAGAAGAATACTCGCTTTTATAATATAAGCGTGGTTATGGCTGCTTTATCGACATACTGAGTGGCAGTTCACACCGAACTGCCACTATGCTTCGTTATTATTTTTATTTATGATTTGCACTAAATACGTCTGCAACCTCAGTAATTGTTATATAGGCAGACGGGTCAATATCGTTAACGATTGTTTTCATTTTACCTATTTGAAACCTATTAACAACAAAATAAATCGCACTGCATTCGTCGCCCGAATATCCTCCTTTTGAGGGAATTATTGTCATACCGCTTTCAAATGCATCAATAAGGCTTTTGCTGACCTCATCAGGCTTAACGGTAATAATCAAAGCCGCTTTCGAGCGGTCAATGCCCTCAACAATAAAGTCAATAATTTTCAGTGCAGCATAGTACGTTACTATTGAATAAAGCGGCAAAATCCAGCTTCCGGCAACGATTCCGCAGATTGTGTAAAGAATAATGTTATATATCATCACAAACGTGCCGACGGATATACCGAGCCGTTTTGAAAATATAACAGCCATAACCTCAATACCATCCATTGCACCGCCGAATTTCAAAGCAAGACCGCTGCCTATACCTGAAATTATACCGCCGAAAATTGAACAAAGCAGTAAATCCGTTCCTGCAAGAGGGGAGGCTATACTTACGTCAATAGGAAGCACATCTGTAATAAGCCAAGCGAAAATTGAGTAGACTGCAACGGCATAAATAGCATATATTGTGAATACTACGCCCTGTTTTTTCAAACCGCAAATGAAAAGCGGAATATTCAAAACGACTAAGAACATCGACAAATTAAGGTAGTCGGGAGTAATTTGTGAAAGAAGCATCGATGTGCCTGAAATACCGCTGTCGTAAAGCTGAACGGGAGCAAGAAATAATGTAATGCCGAAAGCATTGATAATTCCCGCAAGCGTCAGCAACGCTAAATTCTTAAATCGAATTTTTCGTAATTCCTCTTTTAACGATTTTAATTTTTCGTTTGTTCGTTTTTTCATTTTTATCAAACCCTTTGTTTTTGCTTAAACGGGCAAATTATATGGTTTAAAGGTTATTTTGTATGCTCGTCCAATGTTAAATAATATGACGGCAAAAATTCTTTTTTAAAATATTTAACCTCGTCAAGTTCAATTTCATCAATCAGCTTTTCCTGTGATTCAAGCGCTTTTTCAAATTCAAGGTTGCCCATTCGGTGCTCTTCAATACATTTTATTAAAGCGCTGATTTTGTCGGCTGCCTTAACGAGTTTCCAAAGTTCCTTGTCTTCCTCCTGTTGTTCAAAGAAAGGCTTATAATCTTCTCTGAATTCTTCGGGAAGCATAGACAGCAGACGCTCTCCGGCTGTTTTTTCAATATCTTTATAAACATTTTTTATATCATCATTATAATATTTGACCGGAGTCGGCATATCGCCTGTAATAACCTCTGTCGTGTCGTGAAAAAGAGCGAGCAGGCAGACTCTTTGCTCATCATAGTTTTTGCCGAATTTCTTATTGCCTATAAGAGCAAGAGCGTGAGCGATAACAGCGACGCTGTGGCTGTGCTCGGCGATATTTTCCTTTGACGTGTTGTTCATAAGTGCCCAGCGGTCAATCAGCTTCATTCTGTTGACCATTGCGAAGAAATTACTGCTCATCCTCTGCGCCCGCTTTCGTAACATCAATTCCAAGCTCTTCAAGCTGAATATCGTCAATATTGCTCGGCGCACCGCTCATAGGCTCGCTTGCATTTTGTACCTTAGGGAATGCTGTTACATCACGCAGACTTGACGCACCGCAAATAATCATCGCAAGGCGGTCAAGACCGATTCCCATACCTCCGTGAGGCGGTGACGCATAGTGATATGCTTCAACAAGGAAACCGAATTTTGCGTCAATTTCTTCCTGTGACATACCTAAAAGCTCAAACATTTTAGTTTGAAGCTCGCAGTCGGTAATTCTCATTGAGCCCGATGAAAGCTCAATTCCGTTAAGAACAAGGTCAAATGCCTTTGCTCTTACCTTGCCCTTGTCGGTGTCAAGATATTCGATACATTCCTCCATAGGCATAGTAAACGGATGGTGCATTGCAACCCATTCGCCCGTTTCCTCGTCTTGCTCGAAGAAAGGCATTTCAGTAATCCAAAGGTAATTCCACTTGCCCTCGGGAATTATATCAAGCTCCTTTGCAATAACAAGACGAAGCGCACCGAGAACCGAAAGTGCAGTGCCTGTCTTGTCGGAAACGATAAATACGCAGTCGCCCTGTTCTGCGTTAAGCTCTTCAAGAAGAGATGAAAGCTCGCCGTCCTTGAGAAATTTGCTAAATGAGCAGTTAGGTTCGGCATCAGCCCAGCGAATATAAGCAAGACCCTTTGCGCCTATTCCCTTTGCATATTCGGTAAGCTTGTCTATCTTTTTACGTGTATATACACCGGCGCAGTTTTTTGCGACAATCGCCTTAACGCTTCCACCGTTTTCGACAGCATTTTTAAATACAACAAAATCTGTTTTGCCGCCCCAATCCGAAATGTCGTTAATAAGCATATCAAATCTTGTATCGGGCTTATCGGAGCCGTATTTTTCCATAGCGTCGGCAAACGTCATACGGGGAAGCGGCATAGGAATATCAACGTCCACAGTTTCTTTCATCAGCTTTTTGATGAAGCCTTCAGCCATCTCCATAATATCATCAGTGTCAACAAATGACATTTCAAGGTCAATTTGAGTAAATTCCGGCTGCCTGTCAGCACGTAAATCTTCATCTCTGAAGCATCTTGCAAGCTGAATATATCTGTCAAAGCCGGCTACCATACAAAGCTGTTTGTAAATTTGAGGCGACTGTGGCAAAGCGTAGAACTTACCGTTATGTATACGGCTCGGAACAACGTAGTCCCTTGCTCCCTCAGGTGTTGATTTAATCAGCATAGGAGTTTCTATTTCAATAAAATCATTGTCATAAAAATATTCTCTTGCAATTTTAGCAATTTTATGACGCATCAAAATATTTTGAGTCAGCTTTTGGTTACGCAGATTAAGATAACGGTATTTAAGCGTCGTTTCGTCACCGACACGGTCAGCCTTTTCGATTTCAAACGGCGGAGTCTGCGACTTTGATATAATACGGAATTCAGTTACGTTAATTTCAATATCGCCTGTCGGAATATCGCTGTTTTTGCTTTCACGCTCGGATACTGTGCCGACTGCGGCAACGACGTATTCAGCACGAACAGATTGTGCTTTTTCAAAAATTTCACGGTCGGTCGTATCGTTAAATGAGAGCTGGATAATACCTGTTCTGTCCCTCAAATCAATGAAGATAAGATTGCCCAAATCTCTTTGACGGCGGCACCAGCCGAAAAGAGTAACGGTTTTGTCTACGTCGCTTATTCTTAATTCTCCGCAATAATTTGTTCTTTTTAGTCCTTTGATAGATTCTGCCATTTTTATTCCTCATTTCCTACGTTAAATAATGAGTCGAAGTCAAATTCTTCGCCGTTAATTTTCAATTCGTCAAGCTGACTTGAAAGGGAAACGCTGTAAAATCCGCTGACAAATGTTGCAAGAGCTATTTCCGATTCGTCACCGCTTTGCATATTTTTTAAAACGGCAATTCCGCTTTCGACTTCATTGTCGCCGATAACAACATTGAATCTTGCACCGAGCTTGTCGGCATATTTCATCTGCGCTCTTAAGCTGCGCTGATTAAGATCCATAAGAGCTGTAAAGCCTTCATCACGCATATCCCTTGCTATTTCCACAGCCTTGAGCGTTGCTTTTTCGCCGAGTGCAACTATAAATAAATCGGGAATGGTCGGTTCGGGGAACTCGCAATTTTGCGCTTCCATTAACAGTTGAAGCCTTTCCAGTCCCATACCAAAGCCGAGTGACGGAGTGCTTTGACCGCCGAGTTCTTCGACAAGACCGTCATATCTTCCGCCGCCGCAAACAGTGCCCTGAGCGCCGATTGAATTTGATACAAACTCAAATACCGTTTTGGTATAATAATCAAGACCACGTACAATTTTCGGGTTTACGGTATATTCGATATTCTGAGCCTCGAGATATTTTTTTACCATATCAAAATGCTCTTTGCACTCGTCACAAAGAAAGTCAAGCACTACAGGCGCACCTTGTGCAATTTCTGAACAAATCGGACTTTTGCAGTCGAGTATTCTCATCGGGTTTCGCTCAAGTCTGTCCTTGCAGGTGTCGCAAAGCTCGTCCTTGCGATTTTCAAAATATTCTTTGAGCGCTTCGTGGTATTTTGCACGGCAGGTTGGACAGCCGATAGAATTTATTTCAAGGCTTAAATTCTTAATGCCGAGTGTGTCAAATACAGATTTTGCAAGAGCGATTATTTCAGCGTCCGCAAGAGGTGACTTTGTTCCGAAACATTCAACGCCGAACTGGTGAAATTCACGAAGTCTGCCCGCCTGCGGTTTTTCGTATCGATAGCAGGAGGTGAGATAGCAGACTTTTTGAGGCATAGTTTCATTGCAAAGTCCGTTTTCAAGGAAAGAGCGAACGGCGCCGGCAGTGCCCTCCGGTCTTAATGTTATTGACCTGCCGCCCTTGTCGTCAAAGGTGTACATTTCCTTTTGCACAACGTCTGTAGTGTCGCCAACACCACGCTGAAAAAGCTCCGTATGCTCAAATACAGGCGTGCGGATTTCTTTATATCCGTACATTTCTCCCACTCCGATGCATGTGGATTCAATATATTGATTTTTATGTACTTCCTTAGGTAAAATGTCCTTTGTACCCTTTATTGCTTTTGTTATAAGTGCCATAATAATTGTCCTCTACATATAATGTTGTTTATTCAAAGTTTTATACGCTGAAAGATGTCAAAAATGCTTAAAATACTTAAAAGCGACGAGAGTTCAATGCTCTCGCCGCTTAATGCTGAAGCAAGAAAATTACAAAGCTAAACTCGCTCTTTTGACTGCACTTGCTTAAGACTCATTTATTAACGGTCTGACGGCGGATTATATCTTGGATTTACAATTTCTCTCCATTCAAAGTCGCCACGCTCAACACCTCGAATTAAAGCTTCTCCTGTTGCAATATTGGTTGCAAACGGAATATTATGCACATCGCAAAGGCGAAGCAAATCGTGATCGTTAGGTTCGTTCGGTTTTGGTGACAACGGGTCACGGAAAAAAATCAGCAGGTCAATTTCATTGCAGGCGATACGGCTTGCAATCTGCTGACCGCCTCCCTGACTTCCTGACAAAAAACAATTTATTTTAAGCCCTGTCGCTTCTGATACAAGCTTTCCTGTCGTTCCTGTTGCACAAAGATCGTGTCTGCTTAAAATTCCACAGTATGCAATACAAAACTGTACAAGAAGTTCTTTTTTTGCATCATGTGCTATCATGGCAATGTTCATATAATGTCTCCGTTCAAAAATTTAGTTGATAGTTGATTTTCAGTCTGTAGTCTATTTTATCCGTCTGTGATATTTTACCATATAAGTTTGCCAAGTTCAACAAAAATATAGCGTTAGTTTTAAAAAATTTGATATTTTTATGATGCTGACTATAGTAT
>JAJBVC010000185.1 GCA_020860025.1 Clostridiales bacterium
TTTAATTTTTTTTAAATTGCTATATTTTATTTTTGCTCTTGACAAAATTAGTTATACTCACAGTATGACTTTCAAATATTTTTCAGATTAATAGCGGAGAATTTATTGTATGAAAATTAAAAAAGAAAATAATGATTTAATCGTCACCGACGTTAAGTGTTTTAATCTTGATTTAACGCTCGACTGCGGTCAGGCATTCAGATGGGAAAAGCAGTCTGACGGCAGCTTCAGCGGAGTGAGTGGCGGCAAGTTCCTTAATATAAAGCAGATTGGCGACACGCTTGTCTTTAAAAATACCGATGTCGATACATATTACACCTTGTGGGAGCATTATTTTGCACTTGATATGGATTATGTTGAGATTTGCGACAGGCTCAGGCAGGACAGCTTGATTTCAAAGACGATTGACGATTATTACGGAATAAGAGTGCTGAATCAGGACAGCTGGGAAGCTCTCTTTTCATCGGTTGTCACACAACAGAATAATATTAAAAGGATAAAAGGAATTTTATCCCGAATTTGTTCAAAATACGGCGAAAGGGTAGCGGAAAATTTCTATTCCTTTCCGTCGGCTGAACGTCTCAGTATTGTAAGCGAGGATGAGTTCGTCGCACTCGGCGCAGGCTACCGTGGAAAATATCTTATAAGGCTTGCGAAAGACGTTGCCGCAGGCAATATAGATTTAAGCAAAATTAAGGATATGGATATTGAAGCGGCACGAAGCGAGCTTCTTAAAATCTACGGTGTGGGCAAAAAGGTTGCCGACTGTGCGCTTTTGTTCGGATTTGAATTTTACGACGCATTTCCGATTGACGTTTGGATGAAAAGGGTAATGGAATATTATCCGAACGGCTTGCCCGAATGCTTTGACTCGATAAAGGGAATTGCACAGCAGTACCTGTTTCACTGGGCAAGAAATAATTTGTAACGGAGGCGAAAACGTGCAAAAGCTTTTTGTAGATTTCGTAATTGAAGAAAATGAGAAGGTTGTTTTGAATGAGGAGCAGTCACGTCATATTGCAAAATCGCTTCGTATGCGAAAAGGGGATATGATTACGCTTTCAAACGGTGACGGCAACGATTGGGGCTGTATAATTGACGAGATTACGCAAAACAACGTAATTCTTACAGTCTGCTATCATCAGGCAAACGGCACCGAACCGTCGGTTAAAATTACGCTTTATCAGGGCTTGCCGAAGGGCGATAAAATGGGTGACATTATTCAAAAATGTACCGAACTCGGTGTTAGTGTAATCGCTCCGGTTTTAACGAACAGATGCGTCAGCAGACCCGATGCAAAATCGGCTGAGAAAAAGCAGAAACGATTTCAGAAAATCGCACTTGAAGCGGCTCAGCAAAGCGGCCGTGGAATTGTGCCTGAAATAACGGAGCTTCAGAACATAAAAAAAGCCGTCGAAAATGACGACAGCGAAGTTAAAATATTGTTTTATGAGGGCGGCGGAGAAAGCTTAAAGTCGATTGTTAAAAGCGATGTGAAAAGCGTTTCCGTTTATATCGGACCCGAGGGCGGTTTTGAAAAGGATGAGGTCGAAATGATAAAATCGGCGGGAGGAAAGGTCGCAACGCTCGGCAAAAGAATTTTGCGCACACAAACAGCACCTGTCGCCGCCACAGCAGCAATCCTGCTATTGACAAATAATCTTGAGTAACACGATTAAATAAAATCGGATAGGATAAAAACAGATAAGGGGTTTACCGGTTGACGGTCGCTCCCAAATTAGCTAAAGATTAGCCGCACTTGTTGAACGCACGGGCGGCTAATCTTTTTTGTTATTACGAGAATATATCCTGTTAAAACAACTACAAAAATAATTGCTGAAAATATGTACTCCATAGTAACGCCCCCTTCGGGAGCAAAGATTGACCGCCTACCGTTAATGGCAGGCGGTTACTTTTGTCTTTTATATATAAATGTGTAAGTGTTGTATGTTCAGCGGAAAAAGAAAAAATATTTAAACATTCTTAATTTCTTTTAAGGGAGTTTTTGTCTTCTTCCTGAGGATGAAAAACATAATAACAAAGAATCCGTATATTGCAATCCAGCAGTATTGACTCTTGCTGATATGGTAGCTTTGAACCGCATACAAAATAACGGAACATATTTTAATTACTAAATTCGTGACAAGCGCAACAATTTCGCAGTCGGCAATAAGACGTCTGTTTTCTCCTGTGCAGTGAACGCCGTAGGCGAGAGTCACAATTTTAGCGCATGAGCAAGTGGCAAAGCAGACGAAGTAGCTGTAAATCATATTTCCGTCAAAATAAGCAGCGAAATAATCGGAAAGGGCGTTGCCAATTTCAACAAAAAACGGCGTTATAACCATAAGAGAAATAATCGGGATTGCCTTGATTTTTGCCGGTTTTTCCTGCTGACGAAACAGTTTTAAAACCGCAAGTGCAAAAATAACGAGCGAAACTCTTGTCACAATATAGTAAAGTACACTTGCGCCGATGCTGAAATTTTCGAGCGCAGGAATAGACGGTGGCAGCATTTTAAAGCCTAAAAGGGCGGTCAATATGCCGTAAAAAATCTCATTCGACTTAACGACAAAGAGATAAACTATCCCGACAGCCATACTGAAAACGAGCGCCTGTACAATTACCGATGTTCGTGTTGGTGTAGCGACAATGGATATAATTCTCTGCATTATGTAGCAGATTATAACAATCGCAGCCGAGATAAGGCAGTAAATCTTGCCTTTTCTTTGTTTTGTATTATCCAAAAATATCCACCTACCAAATTTAATCTTAATGCTATTATAAAGAAAATAACAAGTAATGTCAATTTTTCCGAATAAAAATTACAGCACAGCGGAACAATCGAAATTATGATTGTTCCGTTTTTTGATTAAATAAAATTTATTAGTCTTTCTTTTTGCCGGCAATAAACATATATACAAGCGCTGCGAGGACTCCGCCTATAAGCGGTGCGACAATAAATACCCAAAGGCTTGACAATGCGTCTCCGCCAACGAAAATAGCCGGGCCAAAGCTTCTTGCGGGATTGACCGATGTTCCTGTGAAGTGAATGCCAAAAAGATGAACAAGTGTAAGCGTTAAGCCGATAACAAGACCTGCAACGGATGAATTTTCAATCTTGTCGGTTACACCCAAAATTGCAATGACAAATACAAACGTAAGTATAATTTCAATAATAAGCGATTTTAAAGCACTGCCGTCGTAAAGAGCGTTTTGACCAAGACTTTCGTTAGAGCCCAAAATACCCATAAGTATCGTAGCGCCGGCTGTAGCGCCCAAAAACTGAGCGATAACGTAGCCGATAAAATCCTTTAAGCTCATTCTGCCAGATACGAGCATTGCGATTGAAACGGCGGGATTGATGTGACAGCCCGAAACATTACCGATAGAATAAGCCATAGCGACAATGACAAGACCAAATGCAAGAGCGGTCATTACGTATGCCGCATCGGGCTTAGAGCCGTCGCACCCAAGCACAGCGGCGGTACCGCAGGCAAACAGCACGAGTACAAGCGTTCCGATAAATTCCGAAACATATTTTTTTAAAGCGTTCATAGTGTTACCTCCAAAATATTTTTTAGGAAAAACTCCTCCAAAAATAATGTTATCAAAAATTAACAAAAATTTCAATAGTTTTTACAAAAAAATACACAAAACTGCATAAATATGCAAAAAAATAAATGCCGAGAAGCAAATCTCAGCATTTATTACAGAATATATATTATTGTTATTTATCAAAATTATTTTCTGATATAAAATATTGCAAGCGTTTTCGGGCCGCAGTGCGATGAAATTGTACACATTGCGTCGGCTGTAATGATTGTTGCCGATTTCGTTTTTGCTTCAATAACGCCCCTTGCAAAGCTTATGATTTCCGGACTTACGCCGCCGCTGTTGGCAATGACAATTCTTGACGTGTCAATCTTGCTTACATCTTTAAGGCAGTCGTTGATGTATTGCTTGTAAACTGCGTCAATTTTGCCTCTGTATTTTTTTGCAACGTCCATAGTTCCAGTCTTAGGGTCAACGGCAATGCTTGGTTTAATTCCAAGCACGTTTGCGCCGAACTTTGCAACCGACGAGCATCTTCCGCCCTTGTAGAGATATTCAAGATTATCAAGAACGAATGTCGCCCTTACCTTTGGAACAAGGCTGTTTACTCTGTTGGCAATTTTTTTTGCGTCAAAGCCTTTAGCTCGAAAATCGCAGGCTTTAAGCACCAAAAGACCCATAGCCGTGCATAGATTTTTTGAATCAACGCAGTACACGTCGTCAAACTGCGACGCCGCAAGGCAGGCATTTTGATAGCTTGACGATATAGCGGATGACAGTCCTATGTGAACAACAGCGTTGCCGTCGTTCGTAAGCTTTTCAAATAATTCGCTGTAATCGTTCGGCGGCACGGCTGCCGTTTTTGGCAGAATGCCTGTTTTTTCAACGTAATCGTATATATCATTTGGAAAAATATCAACGCCGTCGTGATACGATTTGTCGCCCAAAAGAACAGAAAGAGGAGTAATAATAATATTATTTTCGTCAATAATATCCTTTGGTAAATCGCACGTTGAATCGGCGGTAATAATGACTTTTTTCACATAATTCACCTTCTGAAAAGCAGTATAACAAACGCACGTATTCAAATCAACACAATTTGCTCAAAATTTATTATTTGTTTATAGTAAGTCAAAGTGAGATTAATATGTCTAAGAACCAATGTTTACAGTTACGTTTTCAAGCTCTTCTCTTGTATAGTTTCTGTCAAGAGTAATCACAATAACGCCTGTGCTGCCGTCGCCTGTCTCATCATCTATTGAAAAGGCAACGTCAATTTCATTTTCGCCGTCATCATCGGGTATTGTTATGGAAAAATCATTTTTGTTGAAAATTCGTTCAGCAAATGTGTAGCCTGATTTTGCCGTTATTGTAACTGTGTTTTGAGTAAATTCGATACTGCTTATATCGTTTGCCTGCCCGTCACTCGAACTAAAATACTGCGAAATTTCATCACTGTCGCCGTTCAAATCAATTTCAGCGGAAAAATAAGTGATTTCGGTATCGTAATCTCCATAAGCGTTGCTGTTTTGCACCGTGCATGACCATTCCTCATCTGTTGAAAGACGGGGGTCTGTAATAGTATATTCGTCTTTTGCGATAAAATTCAAAGAGCCGGACACAATATCAAAGCCGTTGTTGTTTACAATGCCAACCTCGCAGTGAATGTCGCCGATATATTGTAAGGATGCAAGCTCCTCATATTCAACAAGAATTTGAATATCAAGATTTATCGTACCGTCGTCGGCAACAGTATAAACTCCGGCACCGGTCTGCCAAGCCTTAAACGTGCAGTATTCGCCCATAAGCGTCTGCTGCGCACGGGCAAAGCCTACGTACTTATCAAGCGAAAGACCCGTGTCACTGTCATATTTAAAGCTGTCGCTTGCGTTTACCATAGCAAACTGAATAATCTTTTTGAGGTTTCTGAGCTGAGTCATTTCGCACTGTATTGAATCTTTAAAGGGAGTTACCCAAGTGTCAACAGTTGCGACAGTGTACTGAAAATCGTCACTGCCCTCCTCAAACGTGCTTGATTTTACAAGGTAGAGCGCATAATATTTTGTGCTTTCGCCCGATGTGCTGTTGGTGCCCACAAAAAATCTCAAAAGAACGTCTTTTTCGCCGTCGCCGTCATAGTCGTAATAATAAAGCTGCGGCTTGTCCTCGTTTGTAAATTCGGGGAAATCGGGAAGCTCCTTTTCAATTCCTTTATATATAAAATAGTAACTGCCGTTTTTGTAAACGAAACTCGAATCAGCCTCTTCAATTTCGTCAATTACTATTTCCTCGTCGGAATATGTTGTTTCAGCCTCAGTCGTGGAAACGGCTGTTGTAAGCTCAATTTTTTCAGCGTTCTTCTGGTCTCTGTAGCTGACGGAAACGCCGAAAACTATACAAACAGCCACTAAAAGAGCGACGACAATGGGAACAGAATATTTCATAAATTATTCACCTAACTGTAAATCTTGTTAAAATCAAACTTTTTTCTTTTTCCGTCAACGATGTGGTAGCAGTTTTCGCCGAGAGAAAAAATCGGCTTGTCGTGCTTAACAGAATCGGAATAAACGTCAACAACGTGGATCTGCTTTGAATCAAATAATTTATAAAGGCGCTTAACCTTTTCATCTCCTCGGCAGTTTTCGCCTTTTATCGCACCGCTTTTCCTACTGTGGCGGGTGCAGATAAGCGTTTCAAATCCAAGTCTTTTTTGGATTTCCTCAAGCAGAAAATCAGGCGACGCACTTATTACGACGGAATACCTCTTTCGCTCAAGAAACCATTTATGCACTTGCTTTTCGTGTTTATTCCAAAAGCCTTTTACAGCCTTTTCGAGTGGAATAAGCGGCACAAAAATAAAAGCAACCTTTTTGTACTGCGTAAAATTGATTATGCCCAAAACGGCAAGAATCGTTGCCACGAACTGAACAGGCAGTACAATTACAGTCCACGGATAGTGAATCAGACAGTAGCCCCAAAAAAGCGAACCGCTGTCAAACGGAACAACCGTTTTGTCAAAATCGTAAATATCAATGTCCAAATTATATGCCCTCGCTGTTGAAGTCGATAGTCAGCTTTTTATCCGAATTAAAATTGGTCAGCTTAACTCCTGCGCATTTGAGCATACGCTTGCTCGCCCGAACAAGCTCCGTATCACCGTACTTGTCGCTTATGTAAATGACCTCTTTTATTCCGCACTGAATAATAGCCTTTGCACATTCGTTGCAAGGGAAAAGCGCCACATAAATTCGGCAGTCCTTCAGACTGTTGCCGCCGGCATTGAGAATAGCGTTAAGCTCTGCGTGGCAGACGTATGGATATTTCGTCTTGCCCTCGCTTTCAGCCTCTCTTTCCCAGGGAAATTCGTCGTCACTGCATCCCTTCGGAAAGCCATTATAGCCGACGGACATAATTTTATTGTCCTCATTAACTATGCAGGCGCCGACCTGAGTGTTCGGATCCTTGCTTCTTTGTGACGCAAGAATCGCAACACCCATAAAATATTCATCCCAGTTAATATAATTCTCTCTTTTCGCCATAATTTAACTCCAAACTCTGTACTGTTTGCTGTGTATCGGCTGATGTTTGTTTAATTATTTTAAAGCTTCAATGAATTCATCAAGTTCACTGCACTCAACTTCATCAATTTTACCCTCGTCAACAAGCTTGTTAATCTGAGGATTAACAGGGAGCTTTGCAATAACGGGCACATTTAATTCCTCTGCCGTTTCGTCTATTTTCGACTCGCCGAAAATATTGATTTTCTCACCGCAGTGAGGGCAGATGTAACTGCTCATATTTTCAATCAAGCCAAGCACGGGAACATCCATCATCTTAGCCATATTGTAAGCCTTGCTGACAATCATTTTAACAAGGTCTTGAGGAGTTGACACAATAACAATGCCGTCAATCGGCAGGCTTTGGAATACTGTAAGCGCAACGTCACCCGTTCCCGGTGGCATATCTACAAAAAGATAATCAAGCTCACCCCAGCGAACGTCGCTCCAAAACTGCTCTATAACACCGCTGATAACAGGGCCTCTCCAAACAACAGGAGAGTTGACGTCCTCAAGCAAAAGGTTAATGCTGATAACCTTTACTCCGTCCTTTGCAACAGCAGGCAAAAGACATTCACCGTCCTGCATTGCACGATCGGATATACCGAATGATTTAGGCACAGACGGGCCTGTAACGTCAGCGTCAAGAATACCGACCTTAAGACCTGCCTTGGCGCACTTGTCGGCAAGAAGACAGGAAACAAGACTCTTTCCAACTCCGCCTTTACCGCTTACAACGCCTATAACCTTTTTAATATTTGAATATTTGTTCATTGGCTTTAAAAAATCCTCTTTGCTCATCTTACGCTCTGAGCAGTCAGACTGACAGCTTGAACAATCGTGCGTACATTCGCTCATTTTAATCACCTTTTCCCAATTATTTATATTATATATAGTTTTATTATTAGATTATTAGAGAATTTTAACATATTATATGTAAAATATCAATACGAACGTATAAGTGTTTTAACCTTGCCCAAAATACGACATTCATCAACAATAATCGGCTCGTAATTATCATTTTCCGGCTGAAGACGAAAATGACCGTTTTCCTTATAAAAACGCTTAACAGTTGCTTCATCCTCAATAAGCGCAACTACAATGTCGCCGTTTTGCGCAACAGGGCATTGCTCAATAACAACGATGTCACCGTCGTAAATTCCGGCGTTATACATAGAATCGCCCTTGACGTGCAGAGCAAAAAGATTGCTGCCGCTCACACCGGAAAGCGCTATGTATTCTTCAATTTGCTGTGTTGCGAGTATCGGCGCTCCGGCTGTGACAGTTCCGAGCAGGGGAATTTGGTTTACGTTTTCGGCAGCGCCCACAAGGCGGATAGTCCGCTTTAAATTCGGGTCACGGCGAATATATCCCGCCTCTTCAAGCGCATTCAGATTGTACTGTACAGAAGATGTTGAGCGCAGACCTACCGCTTCACCTATTTCACGTACAGACGGTGCCATACCACGCTTTGCGATAGTCGCTTTGATATATTCAAAAATTGCCGTTTGCTTTTCGCTGATTGTATTCATATTAAAAATACCACCGTATTTAAAATTATTTACTATATAATAACATTATAATGCAATTCGTGTCAAACAAATGTGCTATTTTTTTAAAAAATCTGAAAAAATATTTTTTTATAGGGACTTTTTTGCACGATTTTTAAATAAGAAGAAAAAAAGTGTTGACAAAGTTGATTTTATAAGATATAATTTTGCTTGCATTTAAAGCAAAATGCAAAAATGGCTTTATAGCTCAGTTGGCTAGAGCATGCGGTTCATACCCGCAGTGTCACTGGTTCGAATCCAGTTAAAGCCACCAATGGCCCGGTGGTCAAGAGGTTAAGACACCGCCCTTTCACGGCAGTAACACGGGTTCGATTCCCGTCCGGGTCACCATTCAGAAGACACCCTAAGAGGTGTCTTTTCTGTTAAACTTTCGGTTTTATATATCTGCGCTTGTAGCTCAGTAGGATAGAGCGACCGCCTCCTAAGTGCTGGGACGTCCCACGGACTGCGGGAAAAAGTCCGTGTAACAAAAGTTCATATGCCCACGTAGCTCAGTAGGATAGAGCGACCGCCTCCTAAGCGGTAGGCCGTTGGTTCGACTCCAATCGTGGGTGCCAAAAAAGCGTTGAAAAGCCTTTATTTAAGCCACTTTTCAGCGCTTTGATTTTTCTCCAAATGTTCAATGAAAAAACGGAGATTCTGTGGACAAGGAAAAAGTGAACTCGCTCACACGGACAAAATTAGCCTGCTAATGATTAGCAAGAAAAACCCGATTTTTGCTAATGAAAACGCTCATTTTGCTAATCAGAAAAATTTTTTGCAAAAATTCTTGCTAATTTCAGAGTCCGTGTAACTCGGTTTTAGGTCAAAATTGAATAGTAACGAACTGTATCGTTTTGTACGCCAATAACGCATAATTAACGCTTTATCTTGTTTCAGTTATACTGTTCAAAAAGGAGGTGCGAAAATGACATACTTCATATCAGACCTACACTTCGGTCATAGAAACATTCTAAGGTTTGATTGTCGCCCGTTCTCAACGATTGAGGAACACGATGAATATATCATCAACCAATGGAATGATACAGTCGGAACTGATGACGATGTTTGGATACTTGGTGATATAAGTTGGTATTCAGCCTTGAAAACTGTAAACATTCTGAAAAGGCTGAACGGCAAAAAGCATTTGTGCATTGGTAATCACGATCACAAGCTCATTAAGAGCGCCGATGTTCAGCAGCAATTTGTTGAAATCGTTGACTACAAGGAATTATCCTTCGGTGACGGCACAGGCGTTGTGCTTTGCCATTACCCTATTCCTTGTTACAATAAGCACTTCTACAACTGGTATCATCTGTACGGTCATGTTCACGCTACTTTTGAATGGACTATGATAGAGGACTTTCAGAATCAAATGCGAGAGCAGCACCAAAAGAAAAGCCAGATGTACAATGTCGGATGTATGATGAAATATATGAATTACCGACCAAGAACGCTTGAAGAAATCCTTGAAGCAAACAATTAAATATACCTATTAATATATACATAGCCACTTGTTTATGAAAATAAGCAGGTGGCTTTTTTTATTTCCAAAAGCAAGGAGGTGTTAATTTGAATAGTGAGCCAATGGAAATAAAAGATATTGACCTTACCCTTATTGATGACTTTCCTAATCATCCGTTTAAGGTTAATGACGATGAAGAAATGTTGGAACTGGCGGATAGCGTTGCGAATAACGGTGTGCTTCTTCCTGCGCTTGTCAGACCAAAGGAAAACGGCAGATTTGAAATGATTTCCGGTCATCGCCGTAAGCGAGCAAGCGAAATGGCAAACATACCTACAATAAAATGTATGGTATGCAACTATGATGACGATACTGCTGCTATCGTTATGGTGGACACAAATTTACAGCAACGAAAGAATATCCCACCAAGCGAAAAAGCGTTTGCGTATCAAATCAAGTTGGAAGCATTAAAGCATCAGGGAAAGAAAATGATTTTAACTTCGGACCCACTGGGACCGAAGTCGGAAATGCGTTCTAATGAACAGCTTTCTCAGGACACAGGCGAGAGTGTTACACAGATAAAAAGATATATCCGCTTGACTAATCTTGTTCCCGAACTGCTGGAATTTGTTGATGAAGGCAAAATCGGTATGCGACCTGCGGTTGAGATGTCATATCTTGATGAGGATACGCAAAGAGATATTGTTGATTTTATTGATGAAAATGAGTGCTTTCCTTCTCATGCACAAACAATCCAATTAAGGAAGATGTTTAACGATGGCATACTTGACACGAAAAAAATCGTTGAAATCTTGTCAGAAGAAAAAGGCAATCAGCACGAAAAGCTCGTTTTTCGTGGGGACAGAGTAAGGAAACTACTACCCAAGACCTTACCTGCCGAAAAGACAGAAGAATATGTCTGCAAAGCACTTGAACATTATAACCGCTTTTTGCAAAGGCAGAGAAACCGTGATGAAAGGTAGTGTGGCTACAAATTTCACACACCCCTTTCTTACAATCTAACCCCATATATTAACCAACAATACTAACCGAAAGATAAGTATGTGTTAGTAATTAACTACACACATAAGGTCTTACAAAATAAAGAAAAGGAGGTGGTTCCGATGGGCTGATTCGCATCTTTGTCTAAATCGTTTTTTGGTAGTACGATATAGGCAAAGGAGATGATGATATGAAGAAAATCACATTAGTTGTTATGGCGGTAATAATTGTAATGCTTGCAGCTTGCAGTAACGCAGCGGTTGTAAAAGAAAAGCCTGTTTCTTTTTCGGATGGTAATACAGTGATTACTGAAGCTGAAACTGAAACCTCAGAGATTTCCACAACTGAGTTGATTACAGTTGAAAATTCAACAACGGATGCAGAAACCACAACTTCCACCACCACAAGAAACGAGCCAGCAACTACAAAACCGCAGACAACACAAAAACAAACAACTACCAAACAGCACACCACTACTCAGCCTGCAACCACACAAAAGCAGAGTACAACGAAAAAGGAAACTACTACTGCAAAGGCAACCACAACGCAGAAGCAGACCACTACAAAGAAAGAAACGACAACAGCTGCCCCTTCGGTTGACATTGCCTCTTTTGTGAGCTACGCAAAGAATTACGGCAAAGGTTTAGGGCTGAACTATGATTCCTCCGTTACGGAATGTTGGGATAACCCCATTACAGTGACAAGCACTAACGGCGAATCAGCAAAAAGAGATATTAGGTCAAGGCTCAACCGATACAAAAATGTTGAGGAGTTTACCGATTTCAGCGTATGGTATGAAAAACGCAGTGATGGTAAATATGACCTGTATATCGCCTACAATTAAAGCTTAATATCTCACATAAGGCTACGGCGCATCAGTAAAACGGTGTGCCGTTTTTGTATTTTAAGAAAGAACGAGGTAAACAAATGAAACACAAACCAAAAAAGATTATCGCCTTGTTTTTGGCGGTACTCACGATTATTTCAACCTTCTCTCTCGGCTTTACAGCGTTTGCTGCTACGCATGAGGTGGTGCAGATTAATATGCCGAGAGGAAATGATCCGGTACAGAGTGGATGGGGACACGGCGACCTCACCCTGCTTAACGGTTGGACAATGGATTCAACCTCATTTACAACAGTTAAGGCTATTGACGATTATGAAGGCGATGCCTGCTATTGTATCGAGCCGGGCGTTGCGCTTTACACAGGTGATAAGCTGTCTAAGGAAGCAGAGGGCTTCTGGGACAACTACCCTTCAAAGTACAATGATGTTCTTGACCCCGATACAATAAAACTCTTTATCGGACGTATTATGCAGTATGGATATACCGGTGCTGTTAGTGTTGATTGGCAGAGTAACAACTCAGGAGCCAATAAATACGCTAAATACTATGCAACACAGATTCTTATCTGGGAAGCCATAGTTGGTGAACGTGACGAGCATTTTAACAAAATCAATGCGAAGGATAAGGGTAAGGATAACGCAAAGCAGGTTATTCAGAGCAATCACCCGCTTCGCACGGAAATCTTTGATTATTACGATGACATTGTTACAAAGGTTCAGAACCATACAAAAACACCGAGCTTTACAGCAAAAACAAAGAGCAAGGCTCAGACGGTGGAACTGACTTGGAACGGAAGTGAATATACTACAACAGTTACCGATTCAAACGGTGTTCTTTCGGGTTACTCATTCAGCGGTTCAGGACTTACCTTTTCAAAAAGCGGAAACAAGCTTACAATTTCTGCAACAACTGCACCTACAAGCGATGTAACAATCACAGCCAGTAAGGGTGCAAAGCGAAAAGGCGTCATCACTTGGACGGATGAAAAAATCGGTCCAAGCGGTAAAATTCAGGATATGGTAACCTACGGGGCAGAGGTTTCAGACCCCGTAAATGCGTATATCAAGGTTAAGGTTTCCTACGGTTCGGCAAAGATTGTGAAAACCTCTGAGGACGGCGTGGTAAACAATATCAAATTCCACATTAAAGGCGGAAACATTGATAAGGATGTTACTACTAATTCAAAAGGCGAAATTCAGGTTGACAATCTTATCCCTGGCAAGTACACGGTAACGGAATACGCCATTGACCGCTATGAGCCGCAGTCCTCAAAGACAGTAACCGTTCAGGCGGGACAGACAGCAACCGTGTCCTTCGGTAACGTTCTCAAAAAGGGCGATTTACAGATTACCAAAACATCAGAGGATGGACTTGTTGAAGGCGTTAAATTCCATTTAATAGGCATTTCGCTTTCGGGTGCTAAGATTAACGAATACGCTACCACCAATGCAAGCGGCGTTGCCACCTTTAAGAATATCCTTATCGGCACAGGCTACACCGTTGAGGAGGTTGATACGGCTATCCGTTATGTTATTCCCGACAGCCAGACCACCTCAATTAAGTGGAATGAGGTTACAAAAGCAAGTTTCACGAATAAGCTCAAGAAATTCCGTGTAACTGTTACCAAAGAAGATGCCGAAAAGAAAAAGGCACAAGGCGATGCAACGCTTGCAGGTGCTACCTACGGCATTTATGATAACGGCAAGCTCATTGACACTTATGTAACCGATGAGAACGCCTCCTTTACCACAAAGTATTATATCTGCGGCGATCACTGGTCTATTCGTGAGATTAAACCCAGCGAGGGCTATCTGCTCAATGATACGGAATACCATGTAGGCGCAGAAGCAAAGCTCTATAAGGTAGAGTTTAACGATACTGCCAATACCGTTACCGAGCCTGTTATCAAGGGCAATATCTCAATTATCAAACACAGTGATGACGGCTCAACACAGATTGAAACGCCTGAACCCGAAGCAGAGTTTCAGGTATATCTCAAATCGGCAGGCTCTTATGCAAAAGCAGACAAGGACGAGAGAGATGTTCTTGATTGCGACAATGATGGCTTTGCTCAGTCAAAAGACCTGCCCTATGGCGTTTACACTGTTCATCAGACAAAGGGCGTTGAAGGCTCTGACTTTATGCAGGACTTTGATGTGTATATCGCCAAGAACGGCAAGACCTACAAATATCTGATTAACAATGCACCTTTCAAAGCGTATCTGAAAATCACAAAGGTTGACAGAGAAACGGGCAAGGTCGTTCCCTACGCAGGCGCAGGCTTTGAAATCTATGATTCAAACGGTAAGAAGGTATCACAGACCTTCACTTACCCGAAAAAGACAACCATCAGCACCTACTACACTAATTCAGAGGGCTATCTCATTACCCCTGAAAAGCTCGATTACGGCAAGGGTTATTCTCTTGTTGAGGTGCAGGCTCCGTATGGCTATGTGCTTGACAGTACGCCTATCAAGTTTAATGTTACCAGAGATAATTCAGAGCTTGAAGATGCTCTTACGCTCATTAAGGTTAAGCGTGATAATATCGCTCAGAAAGGTATTATTGAGGTAACGAAATCAGGTGAGGTATTCGCAAGCGTTGATAACACGGATAATATCTATACTCCCGTTTATGAGGTACAGAATCTTAAAGGCGCTGTCTATCAGGTGTTTGCCGCAGAGGATATTAAGACACCTGACGGAACACTCCGCTATCAGCAGGGCGAGCAGGTGGATGAAATAACTACGGGTAATGACGGTATCGCTAAAACAAAGCAGCTTTATCTTGGTAAGTACACCGTAGTTGAAAGGACTGCGCCTGTTAATTTTGTCAACGCTAATCAGCAGTATGATGTTGAGCTTGTCTATGCCGGACAGAATGTCGCTGTAACAAGCACGGCACTCTCCGTTTACAACGAAAGACAGAAAGTTACAACATCTCTTTCAAAGGAAATGCAGAAGGATGAAACCTATAAGCTCGGAATGAATGATGAAATCCTTTCCGTTCAGTTTGGTATCTATGCTGCCGAAGAAATTAAGGCGGCAGACGGCTCGGTTATCCCTGCCGATGGTTTAATCACACTTGCTAACTGCGATAAGGACGGCAACATTACCTTTGATTGTGACCTGCCTATCGGCTTTAAGTGGTACGCAAAGGAAATTGCTACTGATGAGCATTATATTCTCTCCGAAGAACAGCATTTCTTTGATACGGAATATGCAGGACAGGAAACGGCAGTTATTGACATCAAGCTCAATGACGGAGAACCTATCGCCAACAACCTTATCTACGGCAAGGTAATGGGATATAAGATTGACCGTGAAACCGAAAAGCCGATTAAGGATGTTGTTTTCGGTATCTTTAAGGGCGATGAAACCGAATATACCGAAAAGACGGCTATTACAACCGCCACCACCGATGAAAATGGCGTATTTGAATTTATCAATGTGCCTTACGGTGCTTGGATTATTCGTGAGCTGACTCCTGCTGAAAACTATCTTGAAAACACAGACCTTCATCACTTTGATGTTGAGAGAAACGAAAAGGTTATTGAGATGAATATCGTCAATGACCGTGTTCCTGAAATGAAAACAACTGCTACCATTGACGGCGAAAAGACAGTTTGTGCAACGGAAACCTTTACACTTACGGATACGGTTGAATATCAGCACCTTATCCCCGGCAAAGAGTACAAGGTTGTCGGTGTCCTTATGGATAAGTCCACAGGCAAGGAACTCGTTATTAACGGCGATACTTTCAAGAGTGAAGTAACCTTTACTCCCGAAAAGCCAAACGGTTCTATTGATGTTCTCTTTACCTTTGACGGTAAGAACATTACCACCGATACCAATATTGTCGTATTTGAAAGTCTTTACAAAGACGGCAAAGAGCTTGCCGTTCATGCTGACATTAACGATAAGGGACAGACGGTAACGGTTAAGATTCCCGAAATCAAGACTTCGGCAAAGGCTGACGGTAAGAGCGAGGTTGAAGCAAGTAAGAAGATTACGATTGTTGATACCGTAACCTACAAAAACCTTACTGTTGGCAAGGAATATGTTATCAGCGGCGAGCTTATGGATAAGTCAACAGGCAAACCATTCTTAATCAATGAACAGCCTATCAGAGCCGAAGTGAAATTCACACCTGATAAGAGTGATGGCACAGTTGAAGTAACCTTTGTGTTCGATGGAAGCGGCATTACCGCAGAAACCGAACTTGTAGTCTTTGAAACGCTTTATCGTGAAGGTGTTGAAATTGCAACCCACGCCGATATTGAGGACAAGGGACAGACGGTTAAAATTACCGTTCCCGAAAAGCCTAATACTCCGTCAAAGACGCATACCCCAAAGACGGGCGATGAAAGCAACAAGAGAATGCTTGCAACCATTCTCGGCGCTTCGCTCTTTGGTATTATGTGCCTTGCTTATACCCTCCTTCGCAAAAGAAAGAATAGTGTAAAGGAGGATAATGACAATGAGTGTTAAGGCTATTATTGGCATCGTAATCGTTGTCGCTGTTATAGCTGCTATTGCAGTAATGCAGATTAAAAACAGAAAAAAGTAAACAAACCTATCAGGGCGGCCATGTTGAAAAACTGACCGCCCTATTTCTATTTAAGGAGGAAAACAAATGACCTATTTCAAAAACAATATAGCATCGCTCTTTGGTGTGAAAAGTGCGGTTGTCGCACAGTACCTTTTTGACAACATCTTTGTACTGAATGAAGGCTGCTGTATCGCAAAAAGAGAGGGCAAGGCTTGGTGCAGATGTTCAAAGGTGCATTTAACAAGCGTTTTCCCGTTCTATTCAAGGCACCAAATCAGCGATGCTATTGACATCTTGATTGAGGGCAAAGTCCTGAAAAAGAAGCCGTTTGACAAAAACCGATTTGACCATACAAATTGGTATGCCTTTACGGAATACGGACTTGCCCTTATGACTAAAAACGATGGAGGTATTTAATGAATACAGAAAAAAGAAAATTCGGCGATTATGAGGTAATTCACTCTATAACACTCGGCAAAACAGAAATGATTGTCGGCGAATGTGATTACAAAGAGCCGAGATTTGTTTGCTGTGATATTCAGCATACTAATCTGTTGCAGTTGCCGCAGAATGATGTTTATGAGAGAAGTTATCTCAAAATTATGAGGGAATTCAGCAACAGAATTTCAGACAGAGTTACCGAACTCGAAAAGGAAGCGCCGCAAACCGAAAAGGTTATTACCGCCGAGCAGTGTATGTCTGTAAATGATTTTAATAACATTGCAGGAATGGTTGTAGTCGTTTCGCCTAAAAGCCTTAAAAGAGAGTACCAGAACGAAAGAAATCAGCTCTACTATGCTGTAAGTGGTAACGGTACAAAAATCAATTCAATGGGCAATGCCGTTTTCTGCTATAACCTTGCAACAAAAGAGCATACCCGCTGGGAGCGCTATGACCTACTCGGCGTTATCAAAAAGGACGAAATGCCTGAATGGGCAAAAGAAGGTCTTGCCGAAGTCAAAAAAATGATTGCGGACAGAAGCAGAGAGGAGGCACGGTAATATGAATGACGATAAAATCGTAAATGCAGGATATGTCATTGAGCAGGAACTTTATATTTGTAATGCTGTTATTGTTCTCGGCGTTAATCCTGACCTTTTGGACAAGGAGCACACTACACCTTATGTCACTTGGGAAACCGATAAGGACAAGAAGGACTTTTATTGGGGACATTATTTCAAGGACAGATATTCTGCTGAGCGTGACCTTGTAAAAAGAGGTAACGAAAAGGTTCGCTACTTTGATCGTATTACCGGCTTTTACAAACAGCAGACGGAGCGTGATGAAAGATGAAGCGCTTTTTCGGATACAAGGTTATTCAAAAGTTATCCATTGGTAATGTTACTTTCTTTATCGGCTATAACAAATACGGTAAAAGCAGATATGCTACCTGTTTTCGTCGTAACGGAGAGAAGAATTACTCTTGGATTCGCTTTTTTGATGATTGCTTTTCTGCTCAAAAGGATATTGTTGACAGAGCATACAGAGAAATCCCTATGCTTGAATATTTAATGAATAAGGAGGATGAAGGCAATGCCAACAAAACCGACAGTTAATAAATTAAGGGTTTTTGAAAAGCTCAACAAGGCAGGCTACACCGATGAAAAGAGCATTATGAGTATTGATGAAAAAATCATATATGACAAATCTTTTACAAGGGATGAGCTTATCGTTGTTGTTCAGATGAAGGAAGCGGCAAAGAATAAAGCCCTTATTGCTTACCTTGCCGACCCGAATGTTGACCTTACCCCACCGAAGAAGGAGGAAAAGAAATGAGAGAATACACATTAAAACCTCTTTCCAGAGCAGAAAAACTTTATGCTTATAAGCAGAGCCAACAGATTGCAGGTCAGACAGGATATTACGGCTACTTGCATGGTGATTTTGACAAGAGCGACAATTTCAATAATGTATTTGAGTATTACAACGGTGCTGTTGTTCGTGGGCATTTTGACGAGGAAAGGAATAATGTTATTGATTTCCTTGAAGATAATATTTGTTCAAGCTCACGCAAAATGAGAGATTTCTGCTATTCTCACAAAGAGGCAGCCATTAATGGCAACTTTGGTGAGGAATACGGCTTCCGTATTGATGCAGGAAACCAAACGCTCATTGTCCGTTTTAATCCATTTCCCGAAGGCGACTACAACTGCTATGTTTTTGCTTATGACAAGCATTTACTTGACCGTCACATGAAAAAGGCGGCAAAAGACATTAGGTTTATTCGCTCTGATTATTCGCTTATGTTCAAACTTGAAGATGGCGATAAGATAATGATTAAATATCCCGATGGTTTTAAGAAGCTTCAGGAGTGCCGCTTCATTGACGAATACCATACACAAATCGGCAACAGTATTTACCACATTTGCCAATTTGCAGAGATGATGGAAAGGAACGGTGCAACCGTAATTCCAATGCGAAGCTCTTTACCCGAAACGGCTTATCATTATTTGAAGGACAGAAAGAAAATCGAGGTTATCGTGCAAGGCAATGATGAACCGTATGAAATAAACGCTCCATACACTGATGATAAACGCAATATGGAAGAAGTTGACAAGCTAAATGCTGAAAACAATGTAAGCAAAAAGCAACTCGGCGCAATGGTTGTCGGCAGTGTTCTCGGCTGGGATGATAACGGTGCTGACCCGAGAAACTATAACGAAAACGGTAAGTTTATCAAAAACACACGCAATAGAGATGACTTTGAAAGGTAGGTGTTTCTATGGCTAACAAATATGAATTTATTAAATTCGTCTTTGATGATACCTTAAAAGAAATCACAAAATCGCCTGAAAATTGGCAGTCTTTTCTCTTTTCGGCTTGCAGAAACTTCAAACTCCCGTTTGACGAGCAGCTTTTAATCTTTGCTCAAAGACCGGACGCAACCGCTGTTCTTGAATTTGACAAGTGGAATAATCGCTTTGGCAGATGGGTAAACGGCGGTGCAAAGGGTATCGCCGTTTTTGATAATGTCAGAGGTGAAAACCAGCGGCTTAAATACTACTTTGATATTTCCGATACACACGAAACAGAGTTTTCAAAGCCTGTTCCTATGTGGGAATACAAAACGGAATATGAAGCAGAAGTCATATCCGTTTTAGAGGATAACTTCGGCGAACTTGAAAGGAAAGACGATATCACCAATGCTGTCTTTTCTGCTGCCGAGAATATGGCTATGGATAATCTTCCCGACTATATCTCCGAGCTTATCAATTATGCAAAATCAGACAGCTTTCTTGAGGATTTAGGCGATGACGCCATTGAAAAAGAATTGAGAGTGCTTGTTCAAAACAGCGTAGCATATATGATGCTTACCCGTTTGGGTGTTGACACCTCAAACCTTTTTGACAGAGAGGATTTTCAAGGCGTTGTTAATTTCAACACACCCGAAGCACTTTCCGTCCTTGGCGAAGCAACAAGCGATATTGCCGAAATGGGACTAACCGAAATAGGAAAAACCGTTCTTACTCTGCAAAAAGAAAATCGCATAATTGCAGAAAAAAGCAAAGATGAATATACTGAAAGCGAAAAAACAAAAGAAAGGAGTGCTGACTATGACACAGCCAATCAGTTACACAACGGTGAACGAAGTTCAGATTCCGAACCTGCTTCTCCCACAGGACAAGACGATTCGTTTTGGTCGTTACGCAGAAGCTCGCAGAGATTTTCTGATGAACCACCACAAGCCGTATTACACGAGCCTGAAACTGCAATGCCAGCTCGACCAACATCTGAAAGAGGTTCAGGACAGAGCCGAGCAGATGGAGGAACAGTTGATGACAACGTTGGCAGCTCAAGAGGGCTTGACGGAGAAACTGAAAGCGGAAAATCCGATGACTTGGGTACAGGGCATGAACAACCTGAAGCAGAGAGTTCGGGAGATAGTCATGAACGAAGTGATTTATCAGAGGTAAGCGAAGAATTACCACCGTTTACGGATGAAGATAAAATTCTGTTTATGCTTCAAAACCCTAATGACGATTTGGCGCACCGAAAGGAATTTTTGGTACAGCGTTGGAGCGAATTAAGGAATACTGATGAAAAAGGAAGATATATCTCAACCATTTACGGAGGATTACTGAAACAGTTTAATGTTGACGGCGTTGAAGTGGGATACCACTATGAACCGGAGGGACTTTATTTATACGAGGGAACTTATAAATCTCGTACAAAGGAGTCCCTTTTTTCGTGGAATTTAGTCGCTGAACTCATAGACCAACTCATCAAGGAAGGCAAATACTATCAGCCCGAAAAGAAAGAGCCTGAAACAGCACAGCTTGGCTTGTTTGATTTTGTTGATAATGCAGTACCAACCGAACAGACAGTAACGGAACCCGAACAGGTTTCCTTGTTCGCTGACTTCGGTATCTCACAACAGATTATTGATGAAGCGCTATGTATCGGTGCAAACGATACTAACAGCACGCTTGATATTGCTATGTTCTTCCGCAGGGACAGAGGAACGGAATACAATGCTAAATTCCTTAAATCCCACTACGGTACTAACGGCGCAGGCTTCTTCTTTGACGGAGAGCAGATTTCTGTTTGGTATGACGAGAACGGCATTAACATCGCAAAGGGCAATACGGCTCAAAAATCATCTGCAACACATTTGACTTGGGAACAGGCGGCGAAGCGTATCCGTGAACTGCTCGACCTCGGAAGATATATGCCGCAATATCAGCTTGATAAGATTGATGACTATGAACTTTCGTATGTTGCCGAAAGAATAGTCTTTTTCCTTCGTGATATGGATAAAGACAGTAAGGAGCGCTGCTTCCCGTCTTTATATGAAGCATTAAACGGAGTTTATGGCTATCCTGATCAGGTTGAAATCGTTAAGGGTGCATTATCAAATCCTGATACTTTTAACGACCTTGACAATGACTATATCGAGTTTATGGATGACCGCAGGCGTGGAACTATCAGCGGCTTACCACGCTATGCTTTTCAGTATTCTCCCGAATATGTATATGAGATTATGCAGGGTATGTCACTTGAAAAAGTGCCGTTCAAAGCACAGGCAGGCTTTAATCCTGACAGACAGTATTTCATCACTAACGATGAAATTAACAAACTGCTCAGCAGAGGTTCTTCATACGCAGAGAGCAGATACCGCATATACACATTCTTTGTAAATCATTCTGATATGCAAGAACGCATTAAGATGATAAAAGACGAATACGGAACGGGCGGATATGCTGTAGGTAACGATAATGCGAATTATGACGGAAAAGGCTTATTTTTCAGTCACGGAAGCGGTATGGAGCCTTATGCAAAGGTGCTGTTAAAGTGGAACGATGTTGTAAAGCGAATTGATGCTCTAATTAAAGCAGAAAAATTTCTTTCTGATGAAGATATTGCAAAGCTGCCTGATATTGAAAAAGAGCATATTGCAAATGATGTTGAACGCTTTTTTGAGGTTATGCCTGATGAATATGCAAAGCCGTATTCAAATGAGCTTGAACCTTACAGAAGAAAAGATGTCATTATGGCGCAGCTTGATAATCCGCAGGCGCTTGAAGATATTGAAAAAATGATGTCTGACGCTCTCGCCCTTATGGATAAGAGCAACGAGTGTGATTACAAATGGCATCAAGAACAATATGACAATTTTGTTGCTTTCAAAAACGGAGAGTATCATCCCTATGCTGTTCCGAAACAGAAAGCACCGTTACCAAAACCAAGTAAATTTTCTCAACCTGCCGAAAAAGAAAATGAACAGGATAAGGAAATAGACACAGTATTCTTACTCCTTAACGCTTGCAGAATTGCTGTAACCACCGTTAAATATGAGGATAACAATATCGTACTCATTGACGATGACGGTAACGAGTGGAAGGGTGCAGAAATGTATAAATTTCTACTCAATGAGGTGCTTACCTTCGGTGCAGACGGCAAACTCGTTGAGGGATTAAGCGTTGATGAACGCATTATCAATAGTGTGCTTGACTATGCAAAGAAATACGGTGTTGAGCCTGAACTTGTTGATGACGGTATATCACCGATGTGGAAGTCATATACGCAGCTTGAAGCACAGTATCCCGATGTCATCATCTTTTCAAGGCTCGGCGATTTCTATGAGGTTATGGGCGAAAATGCAAAGGTTGTTGCAGATGAACTTGACCTTGTGCTGACAGGCAGAACAATCAATACGGCAACGGGAGAGCGTACCCCAATGTGTGGTGTACCTGTTCACGCCGTTGATTCATATATTTCCCGCCTTGTTGCAAACGGACACAGAGTAGCGATTGCTGAAAGTCAGGAAGTCAACAGGGTTGTCGCTCCGGGTAGAACGCAGGAGCTTCCTCCCCTTGAAAGAGCAAAGCAGTTAATCAATGAGTACCGACACGAAGAATTCGGATATGATGACAGTGCTGATTTTGATGATTTATCAAATATATCGCTTGCTCATACCGAAACCGAGGACGGTAATCATACGATTGATGTAAGTGTTGACCTTGAAAACTTTGCTCTTAACACCTTTGTTGACGGTAAACTCTTTAAGCAGCATAAATCCGATACGCTTGAAACCCTTATTCATACGCAGCTTGAAACACTCTCATTTGATGATTTAGTATTTCTTGATGAAGAAGAACTATCCCGTATAGACAAGAAAAGTCAAGCTGAACTCGGCTCGCTTGCAGAACGCCTTGTAGCATTTGCAAAGAATACTGACTTTTACGATTATGCCGACAACCTTGAAATCGGCGAAACCGATGAAGATGCTGTTGCAAAAATGGCTGAACACATCAAAGACAAGGCAAACTGTGAAGGCATCATCAGTTACCTTTCAGACTATGCAGCAGAACGAAGTATAGACGCACACGAAGCACAGAAGACCTTTGACACTCCCGATTACAGCCGTGTTGAAGAAATACAAAGTCTGATTCACGACTTAACGGAGCATACGGCTAGGCTTGAAGATAAGGCGGAGCCTGACCATTCGGATATGATTGGCGATGAAATCGTCATTGACGGTTCGCACTTTATCATTGAAGAAGTTAAGGGCGACTATGTTTCAATGCATGATGTGACCTTTGCAGAAAACGCAGGCTTTCCTATCTTCCGCAGAGAGCGTATTGAGGATATATTCCCATTACTGCCCGAAAAAGAAGAACCTGTTGTTGAAATCTTACCTGCACCACCGCAGCAGCCGAAATCAAAGGTGCGTACCTTTGACCTACACCCTGAAATTCCTATTGAGGCAAGGCACAATTATAACTTTGCCGAAAAGGATATTGAGAATGTAGGCAAAAAAGAACGCTTCCGCAGAAATATGGAAGCGATTAATGTGCTGAAGGAGTGCGAATTTGAAGGCAGATTTGCCACACCTGAAGAACAAGAAATCTTGTCGCAATATGTCGGCTGGGGCGGTATTCCCGAAGCGTTTGACCCAAACAATTCCGCTTGGGCTGATGAATACAAGGAACTGATTGTTGCTCTTTCCCCCGAAGAATATGACGCAGCAATGGAAAGCATCCTTACCGCTTTCTATACCCCTCAAACAGTTATATCCGCTATCTACAAAACTCTGGAAAACTTGGGCTTTAAGCAAGGCAATATCCTTGAGCCTTCGTGCGGTATCGGTAACTTTATCGGTATGCTTCCCGACAGTATGAAGGATAGCAAAATGTACGGTATCGAGCTTGACAGTATTTCTGCACAGATTGCACAGCAACTCTATCAGAAATCATCCATTCTCGCTTCTCCGTTTGAGGAAGCAATCTTACCCGATTCGTTCTTTGACGCAGTAGTCGGCAACGTTCCCTTCGGTGATTTTAAGGTTGCGGATAAGCGGTATGATAAAAACAATTTCCTTATTCACGATTACTTTTTCGCAAAGTCCCTTGATAAGTTAAGAACAGGCGGCGTAATGCTGCTTGTAACCTCAATGGGTACGATGGATAAGGAAAACTCCAATGTGAGAAGATATATTGCACAGAGAGCAGACCTGCTCGGCGCTATCAGACTTCCTAACGATACCTTTAAGGGTAACGCCGGAACGGATGTTACCTCGGATATTCTTATCCTTCAGAAAAGAGATAGAATAGTCAATGAGGAACCCGACTGGCTTATGCTTGATAATACGGAAGACGGTATCCGTATGAATAAATACTTTGTTGACCATCCTGAAATGATTATGGGCGAAATGGTAATGAAATCGGGCAGGTTCGGTCCTGAGCCGACTTGTCAGCCGTTTGAGGACAGAACTCTTGAGGAACAACTCAATATTGCCATCCGTAACATTAAGGGCGAGATTACAGAGTATGAAATTGACGAGGAAGAAATTGAGGATGATCGTCAGTATTTACCTGCTGACCCGACAGTACGCAATTTTTCCTACACCGTTGTTGACGGCACTATCTTCTACCGTGAAAACTCTATGATGAAAGAGGTTAAGGTGTCGGCTACTGCTGAAAACCGTATTAAAGGCTTAATCAATATCAGGCAGAGCGTCAGACGGCTCATAGAACTGCAAACCGAGGACTATCCCGAAGAAGAAATACTCTCCGAGCAGCAGAACTTAAACGAGCTATACGACGGGTTTACAGCAAAGTACGGACTTATCAATTCCCGTGCTAACAAGAGCGCTTTTGCCGATGACGGTTCCTACTATCTGCTTACTGCATTAGAGGTGCTTGATGATGAGGGCAACCTCGAACGCAAGGCGGATATGTTCACAAAGCGAACTATCAAACCCCATATTCCCGTTACAAGTGTTGACACCTCTATTGAAGCAGTTGCAGTTTCAATGGGCGAAAAGGCAGAACTTGACGTGGAATATATGATGCAGTTGACGGGTAAAACAGAGGAAGAAATCGCAGATGACTTAACAGGCATTATCTTTCTTAACCCGATGTATTCCGAGGACAGACCAGCCGAAAAGAAATATCTGATGGCTGACGAATACCTTTCAGGCGATGTCCGTGCTAAACTGCGTGTGGCTGAAAATATGGCAAGGGTTAATCCTGCCTTTGAGGTCAATGCAGAAGCACTACGCAAGGTGCAGCCGAAGGACTTAACGGCAAGTAAGATTGATGTCCGCCTCGGTGCCACTTGGCTCCCTACAAAGTATATTCAGCAATTCATCTTAGAACTGCTTGACCCGCCCTACTATTACTCATACAAAATCAAGGTAAACTATTCCCATTACACAGGCGAGTGGAACATTACGGGTAAATCATCTGATAAAGGTAATGTTAAAGCAAACAGCACCTACGGTACTACCCGTATCAATGCTTACAAAATCATTGAGCAAACGCTTAACCTGAAGGATGTGCGTATCTTTGATTATGAGATTGACGATAACGGAAAGCGAACGCCGGTCCTTAACAAAAAGGAAACGGCTATCGCACAGGCAAAGCAGGAACTCATTAAGCAGGCGTTTAAGGATTGGATATGGACAGACCCCGATAGGCGAACGGAACTCACCCGTCTTTACAACGACAAATTCAATTCTATCCGACCTCGTGAGTATGACGGAAGTCATATCACCTTCAGCGGTATGAATCCTGAAATCTCTTTAAGACCGCATCAGAAAAACGCCGTTGCTCATATTCTTTACGGCGGCAATACACTCCTTGCACACGCAGTAGGCGCAGGCAAAACCTTTGAAATGGTCGCTGCGGCACAGGAGAGCAAAAGACTTGGCTTATGCACCAAGTCTTTATTTGTTGTTCCGAATCATTTAACAGAGCAATGGGCGGCGGAATATTTAACGCTGTATCCCTCGGCTAATATCCTTGTTGCTACCAAAAAGGACTTTGAAACAAAGAACAGAAAGACCTTCTGCGGCAAGATTGCAACGGGCGATTACGATGCCGTTATTATCGGTCATTCGCAATTTGAAAAGATACCTGTCAGCGTTGAAAGGCAGATATATCTCATTGAGGAACAGATTAACGATATTGTCAGAGGCATTGAAGAAGCAAAGCGAAACAATGCTGAAAACTTTACCGTAAAGCAAATGAAAAAGACACAAAAGAGTCTTGAAGCAAGGCTCAAAAAACTCAACGACCAGACCCGCAAGGATGATGTTGTTACATTTGAGGAACTCGGCGTTGACCGTCTTTTCATTGACGAAAGTCATTATTACAAAAACCTTTTCCTTTATACCAAAATGAGAAATGTCGGCGGTATCGCTCAAACGGAAGCACAAAAGTCAAGCGACCTGTTTATGAAGTGCCGCTATCTTGACGAGCTTACGGGCGGTAAAGGTACAGTATTTGCAACGGGAACTCCCATCTCAAACTCAATGGTTGAGTTATATACCATACAGAGATATTTGCAGTATGAAACCCTGCGCCGTCACGATTTGCAGCACTTTGATGCGTGGGCTTCCACCTTCGGCGAAACCGTAACGGCTGTTGAATTAACTCCTGAAGGAACGGGATACAGAGCGAAAACCCGCTTTGCACGTTTCTACAATCTCCCTGAACTGATGTCAATGTTCAAAGAGGTTGCAGATATTAAAACAGCCGATATGCTTACTGACAGTATTACTGTTCCGAAAGCAAACTACCATAATGTCGCTGTTAAACCGTCAGAGATACAGAAAAAGATGGTTGAATCACTATCCAAAAGAGCAGAAAAGGTGCGAAGCGGCGTTGTTAAATCGTGGGAGGATAATATGCTCGTTATTACCAATGACGGCAGAAAGCTCGCCCTTGACCAGCGTATGATTGACCCTATGCTTCCCGATTTTGAAGGCAGCAAGGTAAATGCTTGTACCGATAACATCTTTCAGATATGGCAGGATAACACAGACAAGAAATCGGCGCAGTTAGTATTCTGCGACCTTTCAACGCCTAAAGCAGACACCTTTTCTGTCTATACCGACATCCGTGATAAGCTGATTGCAAAAGGTATTCCCGAAAGCGAGATTGCCTTTATACACGATGCTAAAACGGAGGTACAGAAAGCGGAAATGTTTAAAAAAGTCCGCAAAGGAGAGATAAGGGTGCTGCTTGGCTCAACGCAAAAGATGGGTGCAGGTACCAATGTTCAGGACAGATTGATTGCTTTACACGACCTTGATTGTCCTTGGCGACCTTCTGATTTGGAACAGCGTTCGGGCAGAATTATCCGTCAGGGTAATAGTAACGAGGAGGTTGAAATCTTCCGTTATGTTACCGAACAGACCTTTGACGCATACCTTTATCAGCTCGTTGAGGGAAAACAAAAATTCGCTTCACAGATTATGTCAAGCAAATCTCCGGTGCGTTCCGCAGAGGATATTGATGAAACGGCTCTGTCTTATGCTGAAATCAAAATGCTTGCTACGGGTAATCCGTATATCAAGGAAAAGATGGATTTGGATATTCAGGTGCAGAAATTACGCTTGCTTAAATCTAATTATCTTTCGGAGCGTTATTCCCTTGAGGATAAAGTCTTAAAGGAATTTCCGCAGAAGATTGCTGAATATGACGAGCGTATTGCAGGGCTTGAAAAGGACATTGTAACGGCAAAGGCAAACCCGAAATCTATCGGCGATACCTTCGTCGGTATGGTAGTAAACGGTGTTCCTTATTCAGAAAAAGCAGACGCAGGTCAGGCAATCATAGACGTTTGCAAAACGCTTCCCGACACACAGATATATCCCCTCGGCGAGTACAGAGGGTTTAAGTTGTCGGTACACTATGAGCCTTTTTCACATCAGCACAGGGTAACGATTAAGGGTGCAATTTCTCACGAAGGTATCCTCGGTACTGACGCTATCGGTAACATTACCCGTATTGATAATGTGATTGACGGTCTTGAACAAATGCTGACAACAACAAAGGCACTTCGTGATACCACCGAAACGCAGCTTACAAATGCAAAGGAACAGCTTGAAAAGCCATTTGCAAAAGACGAGGAGTTAAAGCAAAAGGAAGCACGACTCCGTGAGCTTAACGCCCTTCTTAATGTTGATAAGCGGGAAAACGAGATGGTTGATGAGGAGCCTGAACAACGCGATAACGAACCTGTTATAACAGACAAGGAAAGGAATAACGAAAGATAAAAATTGTATTTTCTTTTGGAATATGCTATTATTAAAGAAATTAACCATCTTTTATGGAGAAAAAAGAAGTATGGAGAAGGATTTTAGATATTTCAGAGATAAATACGGAGATGCTGGCGCACGTGACAAATTTGAAAAAACATGTGTCCGGCTTCTCCAAACAATATATGGAAGCGACGCTCATTCTATAAAAGCTTCGCCTGGCGATGAGGGAATTGATGTTCTCATAGGAGATTTCTCAGAACCAATAGAAGTTTATCAATGCAAATTCTTTATTGAAGGTATCGGTGATGCTCAAAAGCAACAAATAAGGGAGTCTTTTAACACCGCATCAGAATCTAAAGAATATAAAATGAAAAAGTGGATTCTTTGTATACCCGATACAATGACACCTAAAGAATTCTCTTGGTGGAGCAACTGGAAAGCAAAAAGAACAAGCGATACAGGAGTCCCTATTGAGCTCTATGATGGTAGTTTACTTTTACTAAAATTAAAAAAATACGATTTGTATAATGATATATTTGATGAAGATGATAAAATTGCCTTAGGCGAAATAGCAGACTACTTTACAAAGCAAAAGAAAAAAATAGTTGATGAAATAGCAATGAGTGCCAGCGACATAGATTCTTTGTACAATGATTTGCTTTTTGTAAAAAAACTTGAAATGGCAAATATTGAGGATATTGAACAGTGTAAAAATGAATTTTTTAATGCTGAATATGCTAAACAAGTTATTAAGTCCAAAGGCGATGAAGAACAAATAACGGCTTTTAATAATCTTCAGACAAAAATACAATCATTATGGTCCACACAGTATAGGTTGTTTAAAGACGATAATGATGGTAATCTATTGTTGGCAAAAACATATGAACGAATAGAAGATGCTGATTCCACATCCCTTGATTGTTCGCCAATTCTTCCTGAAGCAGGGTTAATCGTAAAAAAGGGAATTTTGCATCAGTTAGCTGAAGAATGTAGCGTTGGTTGGCTTCAAAATTATAAGACAAAACTGGAATCTTTATTAAATGACGGAGAAAAACAAAATGTTTAATTTTTGTGACTTTATTAATGATGCTATTCGAATAATGATTATATTACAATGCAGTAAAAGTAGAACATCATTAAAAATGGATAACAACAAAATAACTCAGTTTGATTATTATTTGAAATTTCCTTATACGATGCTTGAAGAAAAAGCAGAACCATATGGTTTTATTGAAAACATTGATGAATACTATGCCTTCTTTCATTGGCAACCAAACGTTATTCAATATAGACAGGTTATTAATTATCTAATTGCAAAAGGCTTCATTGTAAAAG
>JAJBVC010000143.1 GCA_020860025.1 Clostridiales bacterium
ATGCTTAATTCTGACTACTTTCTCAACATCTGCCAGCGTGTAGAAATCTGTAATTCGACTTTTTCTACACGCTGAGGATTGCTTTATACGCTAGGCAATCCTGTTTTATTTGCTGACTGCTATTAAATACATATCGGAGGATAAAAATGGAATTTAGAGAAATGAGAAGAAAAAAGCAGGAGCTTTCATATGACGAGTGTATTAAAATTTTAGAGAAAAATACATCGGGAGTTTTGTCGGTTTTAGGTGACGGCGGTTATCCTTATGCAGTCCCGTTAAACTATGTTTATTTTGACAATAAAATTTATTTTCACTGTGCAAGGTCAGGTCATAAGCTTGACGCTGTTAAAAATTGTGACAAGGCTTCATTTTGCGTTATAAATCAAGATGTTGTCGTACCTGAGGAATATACCTCTCATTATCAAAGCGTAATTCTTTTCGGTCGTGCAAGCGTAGTAACGAATGAGGCTGAAATTCACGATTCAATTACAAAGCTTGCCATAAAGTATGCTCCGAACGACACTGCCGATAATCGCAACAAGGCTATTGAGAATGATTATAATTTACTTTGTATGTTGAAAATTGAAATTGAGCATATTACAGGCAAACAAGCAAAAGAATTGATGAACAATTAAAATAATTTTCGCTTGTAATTATATTTAATTTAACAATATTTATTCAATAAATTCAGTCGCATTTGTTCATACTAATAGCAGATGCGTTTGAACTTTATGTCAAACTTTATTATGTACATAAAAAAGTAAAGGAAGAATTATGTGCAGTACAATAAAGTAGAAATTTGCGGAATAAATACTAATGATATAAAGGTTTTAAAAGAAAGTGAAAAAATTGAACTTTTAAAAAAAGCTCACGATGGTGATAAAAAAGCGAGGGAAGATCTTATCAACGGCAATCTGAGGCTTGTACTATCTGTTGTTCAGCGTTTTGCAAACAGGGGAGAAAATATGGATGATTTGTTTCAGGTCGGCGTTATCGGGCTTATAAAGGCTATTGATAATTTTAATCTTGATTTAGATGTCAGATTTTCAACGTATGCCGTACCGATGTGTATTGGCGAAATACGCAGATATTTGAGGGATAATTCACCTGTTCGTGTGTCACGTTCAATGCGTGATACGGCTTACAAGGCTATGCAGGTTAAGGAAAAATTTATAAATGAAAATCAAAAAGAGCCGACGGTTGAGGAAATAGCAAAGGAATTGGGGCTGAAAAAATCCGATGTGGTTTTGTCGCTTGAGGCCATAGTCGACCCTATATCTTTGTACGAGCCGGTATATTCCGATGGCGGAGATACTATATATGTAATGGACCAGGTCGGTGATTCCGGCACTGATTCCGATTGGATTGACGAGATAATGATAAAAGATGAAATCAGCCGTCTTGATAAGCGTGAGCAAAACATTTTATATCTGCGTTTTATGCAGGGAAAAACACAAATGGAAGTTGCGCAGGAGGTGGGAATAAGCCAGGCGCAGGTTTCAAGACTCGAAAAAAACGCCCTTAGAAGGATAAAAGGACACGATTGATTTGAAAATGCAGAAAATAATTGTTAAAATACTCGCTTATGTATTGACGAATGTTCAAAATTATTGTACAATATGCACAAAGCATTATCTTTATGAAAGGAATATAAGATGAGTAATCGTGCAGAAAATATAAGAAATATAACAGTAGTAGGCCATGCGTCAAAAGGTAAAACAACGCTTTGCGAAGCTCTGCTGAACGTAGCGGGAGCAACGGAACGTATGGGAAAAGTAGCAGACGGAAATACGGTTATGGACTTTGACGCTGAGGAAAAAAAGCGTAAGGTCAGCATAAACAGTGCTGTTGCTTCAACAGAATATAAAGGTAAATCAATTAACATAATTGATACTCCGGGTTTATTCGATTTTGCAATGGGTTCTGCCGAGGGCATTCGTGCAGCTGATACGGCGCTTATTGTAGTTTCAGCTCGTTCGGGTCTTGCGGTAGGTGCTGAAAAAGCATTTAAAAATGCCGGCTCTAAAGGTCTTTCCAGAATTTTTGTTGCTACTAAAATGGATGATGACCGTGCGGATTTTTACAAGAGCTTTAACGGAATTGTTGCTAAATTCGGAACTCAGGTTTGTCCTATTGTTGTTCCTGTTCTTACAGCAGGTGCAACTCGTTCATATTACAATATGATTGAGGACAAAGCCTATGTTTATGATAACAAGACGAAAAAAGAGGTTGCTCCCGAGCCTGCCGACGCCGCAAGATTTGAGGCTATAAAAGCCGTATTTGCTGAGGCTGTTGCCGCTACAGACGACGAGCTTATGGAAAAATATTTTGAGGGTGAGCCTCTTACTAAAGAAGAAAAAATTAAAGGTCTTAAAATAGGAGTTGCGGACGGTTCAATTATTCCTGTTTTTGCTCTTTCGGGCGCAACAGGAGTTGCATGCGATATGCTTCTTGATTTTATCGCAGATGTTTGTCCGTCACCAAAATCGGAATATGCTATTGACGCAGACGGCGAACCTGTCGAACTTACAGCGGATGAAAACGGCACGCTTGCCGCAGTATGCTTTAAAACCGTAGCCGATCCTTTTATAGGAAAATTAAGCTATTTCAAGGTTGTAAGCGGAAAACTTACGTCATCTACGCAAATTTATAATGCCAATACGGGAAAAGAAGAGCGTATGGGCAAGATTGTTAAAATGTTCGGTTCAAAGCAGACTGATACCGATACTCTTTGTGCAGGCGAAATCGGTGCTGTTACGAAGCTTGCCGGTTTCAGTACAGGCGATACGCTTTGTTCACCTGATAATATAGTAAAACTTGACGGAGTAAATGTTCCGACAGCTACATATAAAATGGCGGTCAGCGCAGTTAAAAAAGGCGAAGAAGAGAAAATTGCTTCAGGAATTTCACGTCTTTGCGAAGAAGATCCGTCGCTTTCATACGTTAATAATCTTGAAACGCACCAGCAAATTCTTTCAGGTCTTGGCGAACAGCAAATGGATGTTGTTATTTCACGCCTGAAGGATAAGTTCGGTGTTGAGGCAAACGTATCTGTACCAAAGATTGCTTACAGAGAAACGATTACCAAAAAGGTTTCGGCACAAGGTCGTCATAAAAAGCAGAGCGGCGGTCACGGTCAGTTTGGCGATGTATTTATTGAATTTGAACCATATGACACAGAAAAGCTTGAATTTGCCGAAAGAGTAGTCGGCGGTTCTGTGCCTAAAAATTTCTTCCCGGCTGTAGAAAAGGGACTTAACGAATGTATGGAAAAAGGCGTGCTTGCAGGTTATCCTATGGTAGGAATTAAGGCAACGCTTTACGACGGCTCATATCATCCTGTTGATTCAAGTGAAATGAGTTTTAAAATGGCGGCAACGCTCGCATTTAAGGAGGGCGTAAGCAATGCAATGCCTGTTCTTCTTGAGCCAATTGTTACGCTCAGGGCTATTGTAAATGATGACGCTATGGGAGATATTATCGGCGATATTAACCGTCGCAGAGGTCGTGTGCTCGGTATGACTCCGAACGGCGACGGAACTCAGGAAATTCTTGCCGAAGTTCCCGACGGTGAAATGAATACGTTTTCAACATCAATGCGTCAGATTACTCAGGGAAGAGGTTCGTTTACAACTGAGTTTGCCCGTTATGAAAGAGCACCTGAGCATATTTCTCAAAAAATAATCAGCGAGGCAAATGTCGAATAATTTCTATTTGCATTATTCTGTTTAATATTGTATAATAAATTTATTCAAAGGGGAATGACAGGGGACTAACCCTGCATTCCCTTTTTTAAATTCAGTCAACGTTTTAACCGTTAGCCGGAATATTTGTAGTTTGAAAGGCTGTGAAAATCAATATGGCGTCTGCACTTACTAAAAAGAAAAAAATCGGATATGCTTTTGGAATTTTTACCGAATCGCTTATCTACAATATGTTTTATACTTACTATCTTACATTTCTTGTTGAAATAGTAGGAATTCAGCCAAAGTATAGCTCTGTTGTTATATTTATATCAATAGCATGGGATGCAATCACCGACCCGATAATCGGCAATTATACCGACCGTGGCGGAGTTGATAAGCGTAAGATTATGAAGCTTTCGCTTTTACCTCTCGGTATTATTTTTATAGTCGCTTGGACTTCAATCGGCGCCGGTTTTACAAGTCAGACTGCAAAAATTCTGCTTTATACCGTTATATCAATGCTCATTTGGGTATTTTACACAATGTATACGATACCGTACTATGCCGTTGTCGCAGAGCTTACAGAGGATTACGACGAGCGTACAAGTATTCGTTCATTGTCGTCGCTGCTTAATGCAGGCGCAGTTGGTTTGGGAAATGTTCTCCCGGCACTTGTTCCGACGGTTGCAATTCTTATCGGAGAGAAGTATCAAAGTAATTCCTATGCCGTTATCGCAGCAATTATAAGCATAATGGCTGTAGCGCTCGGATTTATATGCGTCAAATCGTTGAACGGCGTTTATAAGCCGAAGCCGATTACTAACGAGAGCAAAATAACGGTTAAGGATACGTTCAAATCATTTGCTCAAATACTTAAGCTCAAGCCGGCAAAATACTTTTTGCTGTTCGTATTTTTCTTTCTCAGCGCTTCATCAATGATACAGTCAAATCTTACTTATATGGTCGTTGATTGTATCGGTATGGACTATGATACAGGTATAGTTTACGTTATTATTTCAATGGTCGTTTCAATGGCAGTTGTTGTTCCTATTGTTGAAAAAATTGCAGAAAAGACAGACCGTCGAACTGCCTGCCTAATTTTCCTTTCAATAACCGTAGTAGGCGAGGTTATCGCAAAAATTGTCGGTCTTGACGCTGAAATCGGCGGATTTAAAATTATGACGATTGTTGCCGCAGCACTTCTCGGCATCGGCGCAGGAACATTTTGGACTTTCTTCTATTCAATGGGCTACGATTTAGTAGAGCTTGACGAGTTCAAAACAGGTTTAAGACGTGAATCCATAATCACCGCATTACCGCAGCTTGTTCAAAAATTCGGTTCTGCTTTCGGTATTCTTATGGCAGGTCAGCTTCTTTCAGCCTATGGCTACGATTCATCAAATGATACGGCAGGTCAAGAGTCACTCATTACACGTGTTACCGACCCGTCGATTATTGACGGAATGGAAAACATTTCAACGCTTATCCCTGCGGCACTTTTGGCAGTGGCGATTGTTATGCTGTTCCTTTATCCTATGACACGTAAAAATGTCAATACCCTTATGACAGCGCTTAAAGCAAAACGAGAGGGTAAGGAATACTCAACAGACGGACTTGAAAAACTAATTTAATATTCAAAAAACTTAAAATACACAAAATAAAAAGAAAGCACCTGATTCTGTTTTTTAATCAGGTGCTTTCAGTCTGTAGAAAAACCCTGCTTTCAAATGGCAGGGTTGATTTTGTTTAATTTGAATAACAAAAGAAAAATATTGACTTGTAAACATAATGCTACACAATGTTTCATTGTGTTCATAAAGTAAAGTAAATAAAAGTAAAGTAAATAAAAGTAAATAAAAAGAAATATTTCTCTCTATAACTCTCTTTATATCTTTTATATA
>JAJBVC010000108.1 GCA_020860025.1 Clostridiales bacterium
GCTTTCTGTTTCCCCCGGTAGAACCGGGGGTTTTCAGCTATTGCCGAACAATAAAGAAAGCTGAGCATCATCGCTCAGCTTTTTTGTGCAATTATTCCTTAAATCTGTGCAATTAGGGAAAAAATATTTACCAATCAAAAAATAAATGTTATAACTTAAACAAGAAATGTCAATCACCTTTATGAGGCGATACTGATTTTTTAAAAAAACGGAGAATTTTTATGTCAATCATTAACTTGTACGGTAAAAGAAATTCTATCAGAAATAATGCTGTAATAGATGATTCGGTTTATTTTTCACAGAATATTTTAAGCGTTAAGCGAAAATTAGGCACACCTAAAAACGCAAAAAAATCAGTCGGTCAAACGACACTTGAATATGAAAAGACTATTCAAGGCATGATTTTTACTGCTTTTTACAGCTTTGATAACTCAAAATTATCTTCGATAAGATATGAGAGCGGTGTACTAACCGATGATGAAATGAAGAACTATATAAACAAAATTAAAAATTCAATAGCCAAAAGTGGATTTGACAGTATTATGAACTTTACTCATTGTGAAAAAGATTGTTGGGAATTATCTGACGGTGAAATATTTCTGCATATATGCCTGTACAAAAAAATCAATAAACTCTATATAAAAATAGAATATAGCAATTTATGAAGTCTAATAAATAATAAAAATGTAAAACGGAAAATTAACCGGAATTATTTTTGTTAAAATTTTTCATTTGTAAAAGCGAATACACTTCACAAACTATATTTGCAAGAGCGAGATTTATATATCAGCTTTTTGGTGGATAATTTTTTCTCTTGCAATTTAAACAGTAAAAGAGGTGTGTTAAAATGTCAAGCTCTAAAAATGTAGTACCTGAAGCTAAAGAAGCTCTTAACAGATTTAAGATGGAAGCCGCTTCAGAGGTTGGTGTTAACCTTAAGCAGGGTTACAACGGTGACCTTACTTCTAAGCAAGCCGGTTCAGTAGGCGGTCAGATGGTTAAAAAGATGATCAAGGCTTACGAGGAAAGCATGAAATAAGAACTCTTAACTTGCTTTCAATAATAGTCGCATTCAAGGCGATAACTAACGTCGATGCTGTAACAGGCATCGGCGTTTTAAATTTCATAAAAAATCATCGCCGTCACACAGTAATCCATGTGACGGCGATTAGGAGGTTAAAATTCTTACATTCTCATTATGAAATCTTACTATTTATAGTATAAACAGAATTATTAAATAAATTATAAACAAATTGTAAAGTAATAAACAATATTAGCTTTAACAGCTGATTTATAGGCTTTAAACACATGGCAACGCTCGTTTTTTCTCTTTTCTTGCAAATCTGCCGAGCAAAAACGGAAAGCACTTATTTATCGACACACTCATTATTGCAAGAACTGTACACACCATTACGATTGTCAGTGCAAGTATAAAATATTCATTTGCAAATATTCCGCCGAGCGTTGCAAGCTCTGTAGAAATATCAATACACGACGGCAAAAAGGTTTTGTGAAAAGTATAATAAACTAGAGTATTTTTGCCGATAAATTCAAGAACTTTAAATTTTTTGATGAATTTACAGAAAATCAGCACCGCCCATATACCGGAAAGAGCGGCTAACATATAATAAAAATAATTTCCCATTTCCGTATAATACAAATCAGACCGTCCGCAAATTCGGTGATTGAGATACGAAAACACAAGATTTACGGCACACAAAACGGGAAACCACCAAATTTTCAGTGCAATATCAGACTTTTCTCTCCATAGTTTAAGAAGAAAACCGAATATTAAAAAGCTGCACGCAACAGGAACAACATCTACACTCCAGTAAAATCCGCCGTCAATATGCTCTGAAAGCACATATCCACCGACAGAAAGAACAATCATTGAAGCGATAAGTGCGTAAACATTTTTCTTTGTCAGCTTTACAATAAAGTAAAACAGAATTTCAGCAAGGAAAAGAGCGAGAACAAACCACAATGCAAAATAATACGTTGAATTACGGTGCGCTACAAATATTCCTATGAATTTAACATAAGTCGCTTCCCTTGAAAGAAAGCTTGAATTGTGCCTTACAATCGTTGTTATAAACCAAAGCACAATTGACAGGAAAAAATAAGGAATGAGAAGCGATTTAACTCTTGATTTAAGAAAATCTTTAAATTTTACATATTTTTCAGGATTAAATACAAGCCCCGACAATGCAAAAAACAGCGGAATATGAAAAGAATAAAGCCACCATTTAAGCGTATCGGGCGTAAGACTGCAATGACCGAGTATAACAAGAAGCATTGCAATTCCTCTTGCAATATCAATAAATCTTTCTCTTTGTTTCATAAACTTTCTCTTCATCTAAATAATTATAATAATAACGTTTTTTATCTTGCGTTATTTTGCTTTATGCCAAGTATGAGGACTAAAGAGAAGCAGCATTGGGAAAAGCTCCAGCCTGCCGGCAAGCATATCAAATATCAAAACAAGCTTTGACAAAACAGAAAACTGCGAAAAATTACCGTCGGGCCCTACCATATTAAGTCCGGGACCTATATTATTAAAGCACGTTATAACCGATGAAACTGTAGTAGTTGTATCAAAATTATCAATCGATACTATTATTATAGAAATTATAAGCGTAACCACATAAGCGTTTAGATAACTCATAACGCCCTTAAGCAGATGGCTGTCAACAGTTTTGCCGTTCATACGAACGCTTAAAACAGAATTCGGTCTTAAAGTCTGCCTCAAATCACGCCTCATAAGCTTTGCAAAAAGCTGAGTACGTACAACCTTAATACCGCCGCCTGTTGAGCCGGCGCAGCATCCTATAAACATAAGAATTACCAATATTGTTTTTGAAAATGTCGGCCACTGATTAAAGTCAACATTGCAAAAGCCTGTTGTACTCATTACAGCATTTACGTTAAACATTGCATAACGAATCGATGTTGACAAGTTCCCGTACATATTATAAATATTCAGCGTTATAAGCACTACTGCCGTAAGATTTATGAATATATAACCTCTAAGCTCTTCATCCTTAAAAGCGGCGCTGAACTTTCTTGTCAGCAGGAAATAATAAAGATTAAAGTTTATGCCGAACATAAACATAAATACAATTATAACCCATTCCGAAAACGAACTGCCGTAACCGCCGATAGAATCATTGAGCACTGTAAATCCGCCGGTACCTGCCGTTGCAAAGGAGTTTACTACGCAGTCGAAAAAGCGCATATCGTCGCCTGTAATACGGTTGCCTATAAACAAAACCGCTATTTCAAGAAGCGTCATAGCAAAATAAATTGCATAAAGTATTCTTGCGCTGCTTGCAATTTTTGACACTACTTTGCCTGTTGTCGGGCCGGGCACCTCCGCTCTCATAATAAACATTGTGTTGCCCTTTGCACGTGGAATAATGGCAATCATAAATGAGAGTATACCCATTCCGCCTATCCAGTGAGTAAAGCTCCGCCAAAAAAGAATTGATTTCGGGAGCGTCTCAATCTGAGTAAGTATGGTTGAGCCTGTTGTAGTAAAGCCTGACGCCGTTTCAAAAAAAGCGTCAATATAATTCGGAATACAACCGCTGATTACAAACGGCAGTGCGCCGAGAGCGGAAATTATTATCCACGCAAGACCGCAGATAGCAAAACCCTCTTTTGCATAAATATTAAGATTTTCAGGCCTTTTCATCTGCATTAAAAAGCCTATAAACGCAAGTATTGCTATAGGGATTAAAAAGGATGCGTAGCTCGCCTCCTCAAATCCGTTTAAGGTATAGTAGATTGATACGGACAGCGGAAGGAGCATAAGTGCGGCAAGAATTGAAAAAATCCTGCCTAAAAGATAGATTACAGCTTTGTAATTCATATGAACTCCTACTGAATAATATTGTTCAGATTATTTATCTGTTTGCCCTTTGATACGACGATTACCAAATCGTTTAGCATAATTGAATCATTACCGCCGGGGAATATTGTTTTGCCGTTTCGGTTTATGGCGGCAATAAGCACGTTCTTTTTGATTTTTAATGTAGAAAGCGGTTTATCAAGGAACGAAACGTTCATTCCTGCGACAAATTCAGTTGCCTCAACCTGACCGTCAACGAGCTTATAAAGCGTTCTCATATATGACGAGCTTACATTTTCTCTTGCACGAACATACTGAGTAATCATATCAACAGTAACTTCGCTTACGTTGATTTGAGTATCAAGTCCTATATCCTCCATCATTCGGTGGATGTTGATATTATTTATTTTAGTAACTATTTTTGCATCCGTAAATTTTTGTGCGTAAAGCGACACGAGCATATTGACCTCGTCGGTATTCGTAAGTGCAACAACTGCGTTCATGCTGTCAATACCCTCTTGAAGCAGGAACTCATAATCATTAGCGTCGCCGTTTATAATTGTCGCACCGTCAAGCATATCGAGCGTTCGCTTGCATTTGTCACGGTCTTTTTCAATAATAATTACATTTTTTCCTATTGAAAGAAGCATTTTTGAAAGGTAAATTGCAACTCTCGAACAGCCAATAACCATTATATTTTTAATGGAATTTTTCCTTAAATTAGCCATTTTCTTGCCTATTTCGGCAAGCTTGCGATGCTCTCCCGTGATATGAACTTTATCGTTAGCCCTTAAAACAAAGTCGCCGTTGGGAATATAAACCTCATCGCCTCGTTCAACTGCGCATATTACCATTTTTGTATTTATTTTGTTCGGAATATCACTTATAGTACAGTCACAAAGATTCGATTCGGGTTTGATTTTAAATTCAAACATATCAATATTTCCGTTTGCAAATGTTTCAATATTGACAGCATACGGAAAATGAAGAATATTGGTAATCTCACGGGCTGCCGCAAAATCGGGATTTACAAGCATAGATATTCCCAAATCATCACGCATAAAATCAAACTGAGTACCGTATTCGGGATTTCTTACACGAGCAATCGTATTTTTTGCTCCGAGCTTTTTTGCAATAAGACACGCAAGAATATTGATTTCGTCAGACTTTGTTGCCGACACGACTAAATCGCAGTTTTTTACCTTAGCCTCCTGCAAGCTTTCAATCTGCGTACCGCTGCCGCATATTCCCTGAACGTCATATTTTTCAACAAGGTGCTGCAATTTTAAGTTATTGGTATCAATAACAGTTACGTTATGACCCTCGTCGGTAAGCTCGCTTGCAAGACCCGTACCAAGTTTTCCCGCACCGATAATAATAATGTCCATATCTTAATATTGCTCCAAAAATGCTTAGTTTTTAGCTGTTTTCTTAATATTTGACCGCATTTGTTTTCAGCGTGTTGAATTTGCAGTTTTATTTTTCTTCAAACCGAAAACTTTTGTTAAGCCTTTTATAAAGAAATTATATATAAAATAAATTATTTAATCAACAGTATTTTTTAATTTATATCAAAATTCATTCAAAATATTTTTCAAAAGTAGGCATTTTTCAATGAAATTGTCGTATTTCGTTTTTGCAAAATCATAACCACCAGTTGAACTGGTGGTTTGCACAGGCCCTATAAG
>JAJBVC010000171.1 GCA_020860025.1 Clostridiales bacterium
GTACATGTTATAAACAATAGGAGGTACGAAGTAATAGAAAAATCAATTTATGAAGTTCAAAAAAAGAGAAAAATACAAAACGATTGCGAGGATGCTTGCGGATGACGGTATTTTCTATCATTTTTATCATCCATATATTTACCCATAAAATTAAGAAAAAGCCCGGTTATTTCGGACTTTTTCGACAGACCTGCCACAGCATACAGTATGCTGTGGTGTTTTTTATGGATTAAATTTCTTTAATACGAATAATCTTGTTATAATATGCTCCTCTGACTTGCAGGTTAATGCCTACATTTTTAAGATAAGAACCGCTTTTTTCATATGTAGTATTACCTATTTTTAAGCTGTAACGCTTATCGTCCGCCAAACCGTCAAAGCAAAACGGAATTTTCTTTTTAAAGAAACGAGTTCCGCTTGCAGCAATAAAGGCAACGCTTTCGGTTTTTTCATCGTTCACGTAGTGATTAAACAAAACCTCGTCATCATCTATATCAAGGATTCTGTAAAGATTGCCGAACTGAACAAGATTTCTTATTTCTTTATACGTTTTGATATTCTTTTTACAGATTTCCAAATCATCATTTGAATATTTTGCCAAATTACCGCCGACACCGAGAGCGCCCTGCATTGCAATATTAAAGCGAAAATCAAGCGTAGCAGGCTTATTATATCCGCCGGTATCGGTTACCCAGGCACGCATAGTTTTAACAGGTCGTGTAAGAGAATAACCCTTTTGTATCACCATACGGTCAACAGCGTCTGTATTATCGCTCGTCCAAGCCTGGTCAAAGTGCATAAGCGCACCGTAATCGCAGCGTCCTCCGCCCGACGAACAGCTTTCAAAAGCAACTTCGGGATGACGTGCTTTAAGCGCATCAACAATATCATAAACCGCCTTTGTATGAAGATACCAAAGCATTTTTGGGCAGGAAAGATTTTCTGCGCCCGTTTCCGAAAAAGGACGGTTCATATCCCATTTTACATATTTGATATTATGCTCGCTCAAAAGCTTATCGAGGCAGTCAAAAATATATTTTTGAACCTCGGGACGTGTCATATTTAAAACAAGCTGATTACGAAGCTCGCTCGCCTTACGTGTATCATAATGATACGCCCAATCGGGATGTGCTCTGAACAAATCACTGTCCGCATTGACCATTTCGGGTTCAACCCAAATACCGAAATCCATACCAAGCTCGTTTACCCTGTTAATAAGCTCATCAAGTCCGTTTGGAAATTTATTTTTATTTACAAACCAATCGCCGAGACCTGCACGGTCGTTGTTGCGTTCTCCGAACCAGCCGTCGTCCATAACAAAAAGCTCAACGCCGATTTTTGAAGCGTATTCGGCAAGTTTAATCTGACCCTCGCTGCTTACCCTGAAATCAGTAGCCTCCCACGAATTATATAATACAGGAAGCGGTTTTTCATTAAACGATTTCGGCAAAACGTGTTTTACGGCAAATTTACTAAGCTGACGTGACATTTCACCCAAGCCCTGAGTATATCCGCAAAATACCTTTGGAGTATCAAACGCTTCACCGCCCAAAAGGTTATAGGCAAAATCAAAATCATTCACACCCATATCTATTCTTGTTATTCCGAACAAATCTCTTGAAGCACTGACCTTGAAGCTGCCACTGTAAGCAAGCATGGCAAAATAAACGTCACCCTGCTTTTCATCTGCATTTTGATAAGCAATAAAATACGGCGACTGATTATGACCTGAAGTACCTCGACGACTTTCAAAAACGAGCGAGCCACCCTCAAGAGTATGCTTTGCCTCCAAAAATTCGGCGCCCCAAGCACCGTTTGTATTGCTGAACGTATACGGATTTGTTGACGGCAAAGAAAACTCTGCGCTGAAAAGACGTTCAAACTTAATTTTATCGGTGCCGTTATTTTTAACAGTCGCAAAGCGAGTTATAATATCATCGTCTGCGTTAATCTGATAGTTAAGAGTTATTTCAAGCGGATAAACCTTGTCGCAAAAATTTAATTTAAGCGAATTTTCATCAGCACTGCAGCCTTTATAGTCAAGAAATATCTCTCGGCATTTATCTGAAAATTCCGCTTTTACGCAGCAGTCTCTGTAAAGCGTTCCGCCGAACGGCGTATATTCTTGCTTGAAATTGTCAAGCATTGAGTGATTTGAATTTTCATCACCGATTTGTTCTATGAAATAATCGTTTACATCACATTTTTTACCCCAGTATATATGGTGATTATAGCCGAAGCTATCAACTCCGAGAGCGTAATGGGTGTTTTTTGTTTCCAAAACAAAAATATTATTTTTACAAACGTGAACCGGCATAATGTCCTCCTCAATGTTGATTTCATTGATTTTTTCTATAAAATGTTGTACTATTAAAATATCACTTTGTTTTATATAAATAAATTGAAAATATCAATAAAAATGTTAGGAATATCACTATGATTGAGGATTTTAAAAATTTTTTTACTTTAATTGACGAGAACGACCCTATGCAAGTAGGTCTTGTAGGAGAAACCTACTGCGATAAGACTTTTGACATTGCAAGAGAATGCTCAGACCTAAACGCACTTGAATTTATAATTGACGGTAAAGGTACGCTAAATATTGACGGTCAAACGCTTTATCCTGAAAAAAATGATATATTCTTTCTTAAATACGGCAGTAATCATCACTATTATTCCGATGAAAAAAATCCATGGCACAAATTATGGATTGTATTTGACGGAGCAATGGCAAACGCCTTAATTGACTGCTATTTACCTAAAGATACATATTTATTTTCAAACTGTATAAACCTAAAAAAATATTTCGAGGAAATTGTTGAAATATCAAAGCAAAGCTATTCGTATGAGCTGATGGTAAATCGCATAACTGTTTGCCTTGTACAGATATTTATGTTTATTCATAACCGTGTACAAATTGAAAATGAAGAGCTGCCTGACATAATAAGAAAAAAGCTTGACGAGTCAACGGAAATTGACTTAAATCTTGATGAGTTTTGCAAAAGCATTAACTATTCAAAAAATTATGTTATAAATGTATTTAAAGAAAAATTCAAAATAACTCCTTACAGATATTTTTTGGAGCGAAAAATTGACGCTGCAAAAGCATATCTTGCGCACACCAATATGAGTATAGGTGATATTTCAAAGGTGCTTCATTATTCCGACCAGCAATATTTTTCAACAAGTTTTAAGAATACAGTCGGCTGTTCCCCGCTTGAATACAGAAAAAGAACAAGAACGGTCAATTCGTCCGCAAATCAGTATATAGTGTGATATTCTTAACATTATTTGTGATTTTGCCTATTACAAATGATGTATAAAAGTGGTATTTTATAAGTATAATGTTTTTCAGTTTATTTTGAGGTGATGAAATGGGCAAGCCTTTTTCCTTTTTTCTTGTGACAGATCCGCATTATTTTGAACTGTCGCTCGGCGGTTCGGGACCTGCTTACGAAAGGCGAAGCAGAACCGACCAAAAATGTGTGGCGGAAACAGGTGCGATTATAGATGCAGGATTTAAACAAATAGCGGATGATAAAGAAACCGATTTTGTTTTAATACCAGGCGATTTGGTTTACCGAGGCGAGCAGGCAAGTCACGAGGGATTTATTAAAAAGCTTGAAAAGCTTGAAGCTGCCGGCAAAACTATTTATATAATTACGGCTCGGCACGATTATGCCGGAAATCCGTGTGGATTTATAGGTGAGGAGTGCGTACCTGTTGAGGGAACTCCGAGAGAAAATCTGCGTTCAATGTATTACCATTATGGCTTTGAGCAGGCTATAAGCGAACATAAAAAATCTATGTCGTACGTAGTTCAGCTTACAGACGGCATAAGGCTTTTGGCTCTTAACTGCGATGGCGACTGCAAGGATTTTAAAGGTATTTGGGACGACCAAATGGAGTGGGCGCTTGAACAGGTTAAGCAGGCTCATGAAAGCGGAAATTACATATTTGCGATGACGCATTATCCGCTTTTACCGTTTTCCCCGATTATGAATTTAATCGGCGATGCAAAACTTACCGACTGGGAAACCGTTGCGACAAAACTTGCGGATGCAGGTGTTGACCTTATATTTACAGGTCATATGCACGCTCAGGCTGTCACAGATTATAAAACGGAAAAGGGCAACACGATAACCGATGTTCAGACAGGCTGTTTTGTCGGCTGTCCGTGCGCATACAGACGTGTTACGTTTACAGATGATAACAAGATTGATATAAAATCATACACGGTAAATGATTTTGACTGGGACAAGGGCGGTAAAACGGCTCAGGAATATTTTCAGTGGCGATTTGACAGGATGATTACCGACATAATTGACGCAATGGCTTATGACTTTGCTTTTTTTACTCGCCTGTTCGGTGGCCCCGAAAAGAACAAAAAGCTAAAAGTTCCAATTACAGCTGTAGGAAAACTTCTGCAAAAACTAACTTTAAAAAAGCTTGGCAGAATGCTTTGCTTTAAGGTTGACGACAGTATCGGCGACAGACTTGTTAAAGACGTTGGCGTTGAACTTGTTCGCAATATTTTTGTAGGTGATGAGCCTTATGTTAAAGGTACACCGATGTATGAGGCGGTTAAAAAGCTACTTAAAAGACTGCACCCGATTACTCATATTATTGAAAAAAAGGCGGGCGAAAAAAATCCGCTTCTTGCTGATTTGGACTCATTTGTTCTTGATATGATTGGGGACGAAAAGCAGCGTGATTACAACACAGTTTTGAATATTGAATGGAAGAGTGAAAAATAATTATGGGTCAAGCAATAAACAATGTAAATACTTCTTTAGATAAAAAGCACGTTAAAACAAGTGAATTTGTACTTTACCTTATGGCTGTATTCTTCTATACAAATATGACAGGTATGGTAGGTTCGTACCGAAGCGCCTACCTTGTAAATGTACTCAAACTGCCGGAGACGCAAACTTCACTTTTTAATACGCTTACAAGCATAATTCCGTTTATACTGAATTTCTTTATCGTAATGTATATAGACGGGCGAAAAATGGGCAAGAGAGGAAAATTCAGGCCACTTGCACTGTTGGTTGCAATACCTATGGGCATAATCCTTGTGCTGTCGTTTTGGACGCCCGCTTCACTAAGCGGAACAATACTGATGATTTACCTTGTAACGATTGCGGTAATCTGGGCTGTTTTATGCACAGTCGGCAACAGCGTTAATATGGTAGCGTTCGTTATGACTCCCAATATAAAAGAAAGGGACACGGTTATTTCATTCAGGAGCATTTCATCGGCAATAGGCAATTCCGCTCCGCTTGTAATCGTTCTTGTTATTGCACTATTCATAAAAGACGAGGGCTCTCAGTATATTATCAGTGCCGCACTTTGCGGTGTTGTAGGAATTATCACAATGCTCTTTGGTATGAGCAAGGTACACGAAAGGATTGAATACACAGAGGAAAAGAAAAATCCTCTGCTCGGCTTCAAAGATATACTGACTAATAAATATGCTTGGGTAATAATCATTTCCGAATTTTTAAAGAGCTTTAGAGGTATCGCCACATATATGGGAGTTTTCCTCGCAGCTGCTTTGCTCGGCTCAACAAGCAAGTATCTGCTCTTCGGTCTGCCGACGGGAATAGGAACTGCGGTCGGTATGCTTATTATCAACTTTCTGCTTAAGAAATTCAATTCAAAGGTTCTTTATATTGCATCAGGTATCTACTCTGTTATCGCAAATCTCTGTGCTTTCGGTATCGGTTACGCTTATTTCAAAACAGGAAATTCTGTACTCCAGATATTGTTCATCGTGTTCTTGTTTCTTATCGGACTTCAGTTCGGTGCGTCAAATCTGCTTCCGAGTATGTTCCAGGCGGATGTTCTTGAAACTATTGAGCTTGATACCGACAAAAGACTTGACGCTTCTCTGCCGTTTGTAATAAGTATATTCACCACGGTGTCCGGTACAATCGCAAGCGCACTTTCTCCGCTGATACTATACGGCGACAATTCAATTATTCAGTACGTAAACGACGACAATGCAGTTCAGTCGTTCCACACAAAGGTATGGATGCTGTTCTTCTACACGGTTTTCCACGGACTTATGATGTTCCTTGCCGGAGTTCCTTTCTTCTTCTATAAGCTGACAGGAAAAACAAAAGAGGATATTCATAACGCAGTTATTGAAAAGAGAATGAATTATAACTCATCCGAAAATATCCAAAAACCTTAAAACGCTCAAAGGTGCCGAGAAGTTGAACTTCTCGGCACCTTTTAAACGGCAGTTGTAGCAAGATTAACTTTTTTGTCATTAAAATATAAAAGCTAAGAAAGATATTTACATTTTCAGCATTTTAGCGTGGTTTTGGTTGTTTAACCGTTGTTAGATGTTGAGTTCAGAGATCATTTCACGCAGTATATTGCAGGAGTCAGCGAATTTTTTCTTTTCCACCTCATCAAGCTTCATTTCAAGAATTTCACGAACGCCGTTACGATTCACAACCGACGGAACACCTACATAAATTCCCTTTTGCTCATACTCGCCCTTTAAATAAGTTGAAACGGTAAAAATTGAATTTTCATTAAAAAGTATTGCACGTGTAAGTCTTGCAAGCACCATGCCGATTCCGTAATATGTTGCATTTTTTGCTTTAATTATTTCATAGGCGGATTCCTTAACATCAACAGCAATTTTTTCCATATCGCTCATAAGGTCTGGATTTTTTCGCTGTAAATCAGCAAGTGATTTAACTGAAATGGATGCATTGCTCCAAGCGACAAATTCAGAATCGCCGTGTTCGCCGATAACATACGCATGAACGTTTCGTGGATTAACGTGAAAATAATCGCTCATAATGTGGCGAAGTCTTGCGGAATCAAGCGTAGTTCCCGAGCCTACAACCCTGCCGGCAGGAAATCCGGAAAGACTGTATACGGCATATGTCATAATATCGACAGGATTTGACGCTACAAGGAAAACTCCGTTAAAACCGCTGCTGATAATCGGACTGACTATTGAGCGGAGAACCTTATAATTTTTTTGAAGCAAATCACGCCTCGATTCACCCTTTTCCTGCGGAGCGCCTGCACAAATTGCGACAACATCGGCGTTGCTGCAATCGCTGTAATCGCCTGAATATATACGCATTGAACTCGGTGCAAACGGCAGTCCGTGCGATAAATCGGCGGCTTCTCCCTTTGCACGCTCCTCGTTAATATCAATTAGCACAAGCTCATCGCAAATATTCTGATTAAGAAGTGCATATGCAAAGCTCATCCCGACCATACCCACTCCGACTATTACAACCTTTTTATTATCAGTAAACATAAAATCACCCAAAAGTATTATAACCATACTTTTGGGTGAAATTCTTTTAAAATATCACGATGTTTATTTACTTAAAAAACAAAGGTAATTTTTCGAGAAAAATTATATCATCTCTGTCAGCTGCGTCACCTTCGGCAAGCGGAGCGCACGATGCGATAATATTGCCGCCGAAAGCTTCTACAATTCCTGTAACGGCTTTTAAACTCTCGCCTGTTGAAATTACATCGTCAACTATTAAAACACGCTTATCTTTAAGCAAGTCGCCGTCCTCGTGACCGAGATAGAGCGTCTGCTGTTTTTGAGTCGTTATGCTTGTAACAGTGTAAGCGACAGGATTGTCCATATAAACTTTAACGCCTTTACGTGCTACTATGTACTTCTTTTTGCTGATTTTGCTCATCTCGTAAGCAAGAGGTATTGACTTTGCTTCCGGAGTTACTATGTAATCAAATTCAGGCGTTTTTTCCAAAAGAGCCTTTGCGCACGCTTCGGTAAGTTCAACATCGCCGAAAAGAATAAATGCAGCGATATCGAGTGAATCCGATATGGGAAAGCGCTTTAACTTACGTTCGAGTCCGGCTATTTTTAAAGTATAATATTCTTCATTCATATGTTTGTCGCTCTTTCCATAGCCTTTCAGGTTGCAAAACAGTTATTTAAAAATGCTTAATATCATATATTGCAGCCTGATAAGTCATAAATTGATTTAATAGTGTAATTTATCAATTATCACACTATTTTTTCTCCCAATTCAACACCGCCGACTAAGTGAAAATGCAAGTGTTTAACAGTTTGACCCGCATCATCACCGCAGTTGTTTATTATGCGGTAAGAATCAATGCCCTGAAGCTTTGCGATTTCAGGTATTTTTTCAAAAATATGGGAAATGTACTTGCTGTTTTCCTCATTAACATCATTAGCACTTTCAATATGAATTTTAGGTACTATGATTGTATGAACCGGAGCAACGGGATTTATATCCTTAAACGCAAGAATCATATCATCCTCATAAACCTTTGTTGACGGAATGTTGCCATCAATAATTTCACAAAATAAACACATATTTTTTACCCCCTTATTTAATCATACTCTTAACAGTATCAACAACAGCAGAGACAGCAGCGTCGAGCTTTGATAAGTCCTTAGCACCTGCCATTGCGGAATCGGGACGTCCGCCGCCACCGCCGCCTGCAAGCTTTGCAATTTCACGGACAAGGTCGCCGGCTTTAACACCTTTTGCAATCGCATTTTTACCGCAAACAGCCACAAGGTTTGCCTTGTCATTATTTACGCCTGCGATAACGGCAACGATATTATCACCCTTTGCTTTAAGCTCATCGCCCATTGAACGAAGCGCATCGGGAGTAGTTCCCTCAACCTTTGCGACATAAACCTCAAGACCGCCGACATCAGTAGGTTTTGAGAACATATCGGCACTTTTAAGTTTGGTAAGCTCTGCGTTGAGTTTCTGAATTGTTTTATCCTTTTCCTTATTTTCAAGAACTATTGCAGAAACACGCTCTTCAACATCGTTTTCGCCTGATTTCAGCGTTGATGAAATCTGCTTAATCATAGACTCATTCTTATTAAGATAAGCAAGAACGCCCGTTCCTGTGTATGCCGTAATTCTTCTTACGCCTGCTGCAACAGATGATTCCGATACAATCTTGAAAAGACCTATCTGACCGCTGTTTGAAACGTGAGTACCACCACAAAATTCGGTTGAAAAATCACCTGCTTTTACGACACGGACAATATCGCCGTACTTTTCACCGAAAAGCATCATTGCGCCCATTTTTTTAGCTTCTTCAATAGGCATTTCCTGCATTGTGACAGTCTGTGACTGAAGAATAAAGTTATTTACAAGCATCTCAACCTTATCAATTTCTTCAGCTGTCATCGGGTTAAAATGTGTAAAGTCAAAACGGACTTCATTTTCATCAACAAGCTGACCTGCCTGCTCAACGTGAGTACCGAGCACCTGTCGAAGCGCAGCCTGAAGCAGATGAGCCGCCGTATGATTTCTCATAATAGAAAGACGTCTTTGCTCGTTTATGCTTGCAAAAACGCTGTCGCCTGTGCTGATAACACCACGTGCAACCTCTCCCCTATGGAGATATACAGAATCTGCATTCTTTGTTGTATCCGAAACGATAAATTCATTATTTTCACCGTTTTTAATTACACCGCTGTCGCCTACCTGACCGCCGGACAAAGCGTAAAAAGGTGTTTTGTCAAGAACTAATGTACCAAGCTCACCTGCACCGAGCATATCTACAAGCTCGCCGTCGGAATTTACAATAGCAACAACCTTCGCATCACATTCAAAATCAGTATAACCGACAAATTCGGTTTTGTCTGCCTCAATTTTTACAGACTCGCCCTTCCATGCATCGGCGCCTGCATCCTTACGTGCGGCACGAGCCGTAGCCTTTTGTTCGGCAAGAAGTTCGTTAAACCTATCCTCGTCAACGGTTATTCCCTTTTCCTCAAGAATATCCTTTGTCAAATCAAGCGGGAAACCGTATGTATCGTTGAGTTTAAACGCATCCTCACCCGAAAATACATTACCCTGCATATTATCTATATATTCATCAAGAAGAGCAAGACCTGCGTCAATAGTTTTGCCAAACGATTCCTCTTCGGCATAAATGACTTTTGTAATAAGTTCTTCTTTATCGGCAAGCTCGGGATAAGCTTTATGATTCTCGTTAATTACAGTTTTGCAAACCTTGTAAAGAAACGGCTCATTAACGCCTAAAAGCCTTCCGTGGCGGCACGCACGGCGTATAAGACGGCGAAGAACATATCCCCTGCCGTTATTAGACGGAATCACACCGTCGCCAATCATAAATGTTGCCGAACGAACATGGTCTGTAATTACACGAAGCGATACATCATTTTTTTCATCATCGTGATAAGTAACTCCTGCGATTTCGGAAATCTTTTTCATAATATTTTGTACGGTATCAACCTCAAAAATATTATCTACTCCCTGCATTATGCATGCTAAACGCTCAAGTCCCATACCCGTATCAATATTCGGGTGGTCAAGCGGAGTATAATTATTGTTGCCGTCGTTATCAAACTGAGTGAAAACATTATTCCAAAATTCAACGTATCTGTCACATTCGCATCCGGGGCCGCAACTTGGACGTCCGCAGCCATATTTTTCACCACGGTCAAAATGGATTTCAGAACATGGTCCGCAGGGACCTGAACCGTGCTCCCAAAAATTATCCGCCTTGCCGAGCCTTACAATATGGTCGGGAGAAACGCCGTTTTGCTTTGTCCAAATATCATAAGCCTCGTCATCATCCTCATAAATAGTTATATAGAGCTTGTCAACAGGCATTTCCAGCACCTGCGTGCAAAATTCCCAAGCCCAAGCGGTAGCCTCTTTCTTAAAATAATCGCCGAAAGAGAAATTGCCGAGCATTTCAAAAAATGTGCCGTGACGAGCTGTTTTTCCAACATTTTCAATATCAGGCGTACGAATACACTTTTGACAGGTTGTTACACGTTTTCTCGGCGGAGTAACCTCACCTGTAAAATACTTTTTCATCGGAGCCATACCCGAATTTATAAGCAAAAGGCTCTTATCGCCGTTTGGCACAAGAGAAAAGCTCGGAAGCCTTAAATGACCTTTGCTTTCAAAAAATGAGAGATATTTTTCCCTCAAATCATTTAATGAAGTCCATTGCATAATATATATACCTCTAATTCTGTGCAAGCACAATCTTAGTAATCAAATTCATTCAAAACTGTTAAACCGATTAAAAAGCACAAGGGCAACACAAACGTTGCCCTAATGCCTTGAAATCTTAAAGATTTTCTACAAGTTTAGTGAGTTCTTTAATCTCTTCAACGGTAAAGGTAAGTCCTTTGCTCATCTTTGAATGGTCGGGTGACCAATCTCTGACGTCGATTTTAGGCTCACGGCCGTTCCAGGAAATCATATTGACCTCTCTTGTCCAGCCACGAGCTGTTTCAGAAATTACACCAACGTGCTCAGTGATTTCATACTTAATTTCCGGCATTTCATTTCCTCCTTTTCATAAATTTATATCAAACAAATAATGATGTCAAAATTATTTCATTGAATTAACAATCTGTGCTGTATCACGTGCAATTGTTAATTCCTCATCGGTTGCAAGAATAAATACTCTTACCTTGTCTTTAGGCTCTGTAAGCTCCGCCTCAGCTCCTTTAACAGTTGCCTGATTAAGAGCCTCGTTTATATGTACGCCCATATAGCCGAAGTAAGAACAAATCTTTGAACGAAGCCAAAATCCGTTCTCACCTATACCGCCTGTAAATACAATAGCGTCAACGCCGTTCATAGCGGCGATGTATGAACCGATATATTTTGCAATTTCATACGCCTGCATCTCGTGCGCTAAAATTGCTCTTTGGTCGCCTCTTGCCTGAGCTGCACAAATATCACGGTCGTCAGACGATACGCCCGAAATAGCGTTTACACCTGATTCTTTATTGAGAACCTTATCCATCTCATCAGGCGACAAGCCGAGCTTTTTCTCTGTAAACGTAACAACAGAAGGGTCAACTCCGCCGGAACGTGTACCCATCATAAATCCGTCGAGCGGTGTAAAGCCCATTGAAGTATCAACAACTTTTCCGTGACATACAGCGGCTATTGAAGAGCCGTTGCCGAGATGGCAGGTAATAAGCTTTAAGTCCTTAATATCCTTACCCATTTTTTCTGCGGCTCTGTTTGAAACATATCTATGAGATGTACCGTGGAAGCCGTAACGGCGAACGCCGTATTTTTCATAGTATTCGTAAGGAACAGCATACATATATGCCTTTGGAGGCATAGTGCTGTGAAAAGCAGTATCAAAAACCGCAACCTGCGGTACATTTGGACCTACAACGTCAAGGCACGCTTTATAACCCTGGATATTAGCAGGATTATGAAGCGGAGCAAGAGGAGAAAGCTCATCTACGGTTTTAATTACGTCGTCATCAATTAAAACACTCTTTGTATACTTATCTCCGCCCTGAACAAATCTGTGACCGATTGCATCAATCTCATCAAATGAATCAATAACCTTATGCTCGCCCTCAGAAAGAATATACTTAACTTCGTTAAAAGCGTCGGTATGAGTAGGCAATTCTTTATCGTAAGTAAACTTTTCGTCATTGATTTTAACGATAACGTTTTCCTCTCCACCTTTGATTTCCATACCTATTCTTTCAATAGAGCCTTTACAGAGAACAGACTCATCACTCATATCCATAAGCTGATATTTAAGCGATGAACTTCCGCAGTTAATAACAAGAATTTTCAAAATATTTCCTCCACATATTGAAATTATAATATTTATTTAGTAATATAATAATATATATAATTAGTTATTGTCAAGAACTTTATGGGTATTTTTTATGAACATAGGTATAATTTGTGAATTTAATCCGTTTCACGCAGGTCATAAGTACCTTATCGACAGCGTTAAGCAAGATAAAAACGGCATAATCTGCATAATGAGCGGTAATATTATGCAAAGAGGTACTTTTGCGGTAAAGGACAAATTTTCAAGAACAAAAGATGCTCTGAATAACGGAGCTGATTTGGTAATAGAGCTTCCGTGCGCATATTCTTTGCTTTCGGCTGACGGCTTTGCAAAATATGCGACCGAGATACTTGAGGCTACGGGAGTTGTAGATAACATCGCTTTCGGCTCGGAATGTGGAAATATTGACGAGCTTACATCATTATTAAAAGAAATCAAAAGTAAAGACGACGAAATTAAAGAAGAGCAGAAAAAAGGAATTACTTATCCTGCTGCGTGCAAAAATGTTGTTAAAAGCGATTTACTTAACTGCCCCAATAATATTTTGGCGCTTGAATATTTAAAGCACACTACCCTGCCCTGCATTACTGTAAAAAGAATAGGAAAGGGACACGACAGCGACGATGAAAAGTATTCCGCATCGGCTATAAGAAAGAGTATGAACAACTCCGACATTTGCACGCTTGAAAACTGCGAAACGGCTATTCTTGCAATGCTGCGTACAATGACAGCAGATGATTTTCTTGAAATTGAGGATGTAAGCGAGGGACTTGAAAACAGAATTATTCAGGCTGTACGTCAGGCGTCAAGCCTCAACGAGCTTTATGATTTAATTAAAACCAAAAGATATACTCACGCACGCATACGAAGAATAATTTTAAGAGCATATCTCGGCATAACTAAAAATTATCCCAAAAATCCGCCCTATATCAGAATACTCGGCTTTAATTCAAACGGCAGGGAAATTTTAAGCAAAATGAAAAAAAGCGCTTCACTGCCGATTGTGTGCCGTTATTCGGATGTAAAACATCTTAACAGTGACGCAATAAATCTTTTTGAGCTTGAATGTAGATGCACGGATTTATATAATTTGGGATTTTCTCCTGTGAAACCGTGCGGCACGGAGCAAAAGGCGAAATTGGTAACAATAAAATAAAATAACATAAATTAAAAATCTGAGGCTTTATCGTAATCAAAACCTCAGATTTTTTTTACAATTTCTATAAAATCATCTTTCGTCATTGACGAATTGAGATATGACAAAAGCGAATTTGTTGAAAGAAATTCGGGTAAATCAAGTAGCTTTAACAGACGGCTTTTTCTCTCTTTTGAATTAGGCGTTCCCGATATTTTTGCCTCGAACAAATCATAATTTGTTATCGGATTATCTTTTTCAATACGGCTGAAATTTATATTTTCCCTTTCAAAAAGAGAAACAAGAAGCGTATCGCTCATACCTTCAACGCCGAGCTTTCCCTCCTTTGACGGGTGTTCCTTGCGTTTTTCTTTGCCCTTGATATCCGGTATATAGATATGCTTTATTTTGTCACGGTCAATGCCGGCAGCAATATAATTTCTTATTTGAAAACCGCTGTGGTCGGAATCAGTCAAAATGATGATTCCACGTTCATCGGCAAGCCTGCGGATAAAGTTGAGCTTTTCCTTATCTTTATATATGCCGAAGCCGTTAGTTTCTATAATAAGAGTATCAAGAATATTGGCAAGTTTTATTTTGTCATACTTACCCTCGACAATGACAGCCTCTTTAATTTTAAGCATTTTATCACTCCTGTGCTATAAGAATAAGCTTTATAATCAGTTCTTCGAGGAGCAGTCTTTTATCGACAGCGGTGCTCTTAATTTTAATATCGGCATCAAAAATAGCGTCAATCGAATTACGAAGCTGAAGTTCGGAAAGGCTTGCGCAGTCACGTGTAGCATTTCTCAGGGCAAATTCCCTGCCACGATAGTTAAAATGCTTTGCCACGTCGTCATAAGCAAATCCTGCTGTTTTGGCGCATTTTACACGATACATATCAACATAAACTCCGCCGATTACGGAAAGCAGAACAATCGGTTCTTCTTTCATTGAAAAAAGCGTATCAAGCACACTGTAAGCCAAACTTGAATTGCCGGCAACTACTGCTTTTGACAAATCATAAACTCTTGCCTGTAGGCATTTTGTAGCCATATTGTCAATAATTTCTTTAGTAATCTCACCGCCCACAGCGAAATGAGAGAGTTTATCAACCTCGTTGTATAGCGTTTTCATATCATTTCCGGATACTGAGATAAGATATTTTGCATTGTCGCTCGTCAAAACCGCACCACGCTTTTTGGCGCCGCTCACAAGAAGCTTTGCAACTTCGTTTTCACTTCTGCGATCAAGCTGAACGCTGTCGCCGGCTGATGCAAATGCTTTTCTGATATTTTTAAATCTTGCCGATTTCAAATCAGGCTCAAGCACATCATACCAAAAAACAAGAACTGTAGTGTCGGGAATATCACTGAGAAAATCGGTCAACGCCTTAACATCCGACTGTGATTTTTCGATAGGATAGTCACGCACCAAAACCATATTCCATTCACTCATCATCGGAAGCATTTGTGCATCTTTTAAAATATCGTCAAGAGGTATGTCCTTACCGTCAAACGAATGAAAATTAAAAGCCTCAAAGGTCTTGTCAATCAGCTTTTCCTTTAACCTTGAAACATAGAACTCTTTTAGATAATTTTCCTCTCCGAAAATTAAATAGGCATTTTTGAAAGAGCCTTCTTTTATCTGCTTTTTTAAAATATTTTCGCCGATTTCAGCCATTAGTCGTCCTTTCTCATTTGTATTTCACAATTATCCATAAAAATAAGCGTTGTATCTTGTGTGTTTAAAAATAAATCGTTTGCACTTCGGTAAATTTGCGTATTACCGACAGTTACAAACTGTTTATCTGCCGTTAGGTATTTATCATAAACAGTTATGATATATTCGTTACCGTCATATTTTACATTGATTGACGAGCACAAATCAATATCTAAATTATCATTATCTGTAAATAAACAGTCCTCTGATGAAAATTCAGACAAAAGTGTTTTGTTATAATCGCTCTCAACGTAAAAATTCACAAGCAGGTTATTATTACTTGCAATGGATTTTACAGAATAATAATCATCACTGCTATCTGCATCAATAACCAAAAGGTTATCCTTGTCATAAATAATTATACAGCCACTGTCTGTTATTGTGACATAACTGCTGTTTTTAATATTGTAGTAATTAAGTATTCCGACAAGTAAAAATACCGCAAGAGTAAATGCGATGCCTTGCCTTACATCAATATGTTTGAAAATAAGAATGCAAATTGCAATAAAAAGCAAAACAAGAGCAATAGCAATTCCAAACATTTCACTGTTTAAACTTATATAAGCAAACGAAAAATGCTCTGCACAAAATTCCGTAATACAAAGCATACCTTTAAGTCCTAAATCGGCAAAGGCTCTTATACATACCGACAAAACAGGTATTCCGCCGAAAATAACAAGTAAAAGACAGCAGACCATTGCAATCTGTGCTAAAGGAATAAGTATAATATTCAGCAAAATTGATAATAAACTTACATTTTTAAAGAAGAGCCACATTGTCGGAAGCGTACTTAGCATAACGGAAACAGTTACAGCAACAGAATCAAGTATACCGTTAAGTATAAAATTTTTGACAGAATACAGTTTCCTGAGTTTTGGAAATATTACAGCTATTCCCAAAACGGCGCTTACCGTAAGAAGTACGCTGACGTCCGTAACGGCAAAGGGATTAAAGCACAATATAAATGTCGCAAAACCGAGCGAATTAAGCAAATCCGCTTTACTGTTAATAATATTTCCGACGAGGATTATGAACATCATAACGCCCGCTCTTAAAACTGATTTTGAAAAATCGGCAAGCCCGACATAGATAAAAAGTGCGAATAAAGGCAAAATATTTCTTGTAAAAGGTCTTGCTCCCAAAAACTTCAGAATAATATATAATCCCATACACACGACGGAAGTGTGCAAACCTGATACAGCCATCAGATGTGACGCACCGCATATTTTAAAATTACTTTGCACATCCTGCGAAAGATTGCTTTTATCGCCTATAAGCAGTGCCGTCGATAAGCCATACAAATCATCGTCAAACATATCCGACATAAGTTCTTTAATGTAAAGACGAACTTGAATAAAATAATAATTTAGAGGTGGACTTTCTGTACTTTCATCAACAGTATAATCCAAAAGATAACCTGTAAGGTAAATTGAATCGCCGTAGTAGCCGTATGAATCAAAAGCGTTATCGGCAACGGAATAAAATACGACCTGTGCGTTTACATTGTCATAATAATCAGCATCAATTTTATAATCACTTACGAGCTTAAACTTGAAATTTTGAACTGTATTGTCACGGTCAACCGATTTGGTTTTAACAACGTAGGAATAATTATCATCCGATTTCTGCGGTATATCTACAATTTGAAGAACAACATTTTGAGAAGTACCGTCAAGCTCCAGTTGTGGCAAAACCGTATTATAACTTACAAATAGGAAAATAAAACAGGCAAACAAAACGCTGCCCAAAACAACGGGCAGAACTGCAGCCTGTCTTGTTTTAGTTATCAGCAGTGATAAAATAAATAATATTACCGCCGACAACGCAATATATTTTATGGCAGAAAGCGGAATTATATTAAGTATTATAAGTGTCAATGCCAAGGAAAAGCCGATAAACGCAAATACTCTTTTCATTCCGCTCACCATTTAATAGATTATACTTTTTTGCTATTGATTATAGGTTCAATAACAAAACTAAACGAATATTTTTCGCCCTTATCCATACGATATGGAGAACGAACAAACGCCTGTCCGGGCAAATCACCGCCGACTCCCAACTGTTTGTGGTCAATATTAAGAGTCGTTATATCCTGATAAGGTATATCGTTTATATGAGTTGCTTTTTCAAGTCCGTCCGTTGTGTAATGGTATGCCGAAAAACTAATCGGATTATCAAAATATGAATCAATCTTAATTCCAAAACCTTTTTTATCGGTAATTGTAAGATAGCGCACGTCACATCTGTTTGACGATTCCTGCGGACGCATATATCTGTATTCCAAATCTGTAACTGTTGATTTATATGTATCAATCTTAGCGCCGTTTTTCCTGTCGCAATAGGTAGGGAAAGGCCCCCTGCCATACCACTCGACGTATTCCATCGTCTTATCAAATGCCATTTGATAGCCGAATCTTAACATATTGCTTGCGGCTGTAGCACTGTGATATATATAAATTCTTCCATCGGGATATATTTTGTATGTGGCAACAGAATTTTTTAGTCCGCTTGTGGCAAAAGCAATATGAACTTCAACAGTATTGTCGTCACCCGATTTAACTTCCGTCTTAACAGCATTAGTGTGCTTGGTGGCACGCTGCCATCTGTAATAAGGATGAAACTTTGTCCACTGCGGAGTAAAGTTAAGAAAATCAATATCATTATCGGTGAGCGCTCTGAAATAGTTTGGCTCAATAGGGCTGACAAGAAGCTCCCTGCCGCCTATAACATAACTTACAATTCTGCCGTTATCAATTTTGATATTGATATTATTGTTTTTGATTTCAACCTTTTTTGCTTTGACTTCAAAGTTCAAATCGCCATTATTTTCAGGCTCAATTTGCTGGGTACGCTCGCTTAGAATAAACTGATCCCAAGCAACCTCATAATTGCTTTTAATGCCAAGAGTTTTCTTTTTAGTATAAAAACCAATAGTGAGTATGACTTCCTTATTTTTCGGAATATCATCCCAATTATAAGGAATACTTATAAATGCCTCGCTCAACGGCTCGCACTCGATTTTATCAAGTTCGCCTTTGCCTATGCTTTCGCCCTCGGCTTTAATTTCCCACTTACATTTATACGCCGAAAGATCGGTAAAAAGAAATTTATTTTTAACCTTATATTTCCCTGCTTTAATATCAAAATCCTCGACCTTGATATTTTGATAACCTTTTTTAACCTCGTTAATCTGCGGATGCGGATTACGGTCGGCGCCGATAATACCGTTTGCACAAAAATAGACATTACTTCCTGTCATTGCGGTTGTATTCGGAATGTCAATAAGCTTATGCGGTTCTTTACCCTGAAAATCAGTGCCGTAAAGATAATTGTCGTTGCCGTTTTCATCTTTTACGTGAAGCGCCTGGTCAACAAAATCCCAAATAAAGCCGCCGCACATATTGTCGTACTTTTCAAAATCGTCAATATACTCCTGAAAATTTCCCAGGGAATTTTCCATTGAATGAGCATATTCGCAAAGAATAATCGGCTTGCCCTCGTACATATCGACTTTAATCGGCTTACTGTCAGCCGCAAGCTGATTTGCAATATTGTCGTAAAGCGAGATAGTAATTTCCTGTTTATTTCCAAGCTTTTCCATAACGTCGCCCGTCGGATACATACGTGAAATTACATCGCTCTTTTTTAAATCAAAATCGCCCTCATAATGGAACTGACGTGTATCGTCAAGCTTTAACGTAGCCTTTTTCATCTCGGCAAAATTATCACCGTCTCCGGCTTCATTTCCGAGCGACCACATAAATATACACGGATTGTTACGATCACGCAGTACCATTCTTTCCATACGGTCAACTACCGCCTGCGTCCATAAAGGATTAGAGCCGGGCACACCCTTTCGGCGAACGCCGTGAGTTTCAAGCTCACATTCATCCATTACATAAAAGCCGTACTTGTTGCACATCTCGTAAAAATACGGGTCGTCGGGATAATGCGACGTACGTATAGAATTGATATTATTCTGTTTCATAATATCAAGATCTTGAGTATATCTCTCTTTAGGAACAGCCCAGCCGTAATCACAGTCAAAATCATGACGGTTAACTCCCTTAATCATAAGCGGCATTCCGTTATAATAAATTTTTTCGCCCTTGATTTCCACTTTTTTAAAGCCGACAGAATATTTTTTTACAGCAACTGTTTTGCCGTCAACCTCGGCGCTCATAATAAGTGTGTAAAGATTAGGCTTTTCCGCCGACCACTTTTTCGGCGATTTAACATTCTGCTTAAATGACACTTTACAGCGATTGGCTTTAAGCGCCGTGCTTTCACTTCCGATTTCAATTTCCTTACCTGTATCTGAGATAAGCTTTGCCGTAACGGTAAGATTCCCCTTTTTACCGCTGTAATTTTCTATATACACGTCAAGACTTACCTGTGAATCCTTATAATCGACGTCGAAATCCGTTTTAAAATAAAAATCTCTGATACAAACCTTACTTTCGGCATAAAGATAAACGTCACGGTAAATTCCGCAAAGCCACCACATATCCTGGTCCTCAAGATAGGAGCCGTCACTGTAGCGATAAACCTTGGCTGTAATTAAATTTTCGCCCTTTTTAAGAAACTTTGTAACATTAAATTCATGAGGCGTCATAGAACCCTGCGAATATCCGACAAACTCTCCGTTAACGTAAAGTTCAAGTGCAGATTTCACAGCGCCGAAGTGAAGAAAAATTTCTCTGCCGTCAAAATTTTTATTAAGAATAAACGACTTTCTGTAAAATCCGATCTCCTGCATATTGCGGTCGATTGACGGAATTTTACTGCGGCTTCTGCTGAAAGCCTTGGGATAGGTGCTTGCGTAATAATAAGGAACCGAATATCCCTGCGTCTGCCAAACTGACGGAACTTTGATTTCATCCCATGAAGAATCATTAAATGATGAAAGTTCAAAATTTTCGGGCTGATTCTCAAGCCCACGCTGCCAATAAAATTTCCACATACCGTTTAATGACTGCTTATAAACGCTCTCCTCTTCGGACAAAGCGTCTTCAAGCGAATCATAAGGAAGCATTAATGCATGACCGTCTTCCTTGTTAATCTTGAAAATTTTGGGATCTTCCCAGCGATATTTAGTCATAAAGCACCTCTCACATTTAATTGGGTAAAATTTCTTTTTAATGTTGCTATATTTTAATGTTGCTATATTTATTATAGTAACCTAATAAAATTAAAAAGTCAATAATCAGCGGTAAAACCGAAAGATAAAGAAAAATAACGCAAAAGCCGATTAAGAGTAATTTTGTTTTAGACTTTGGGTGTGTTTTACTATAGACAAATATTGTAAAGTTTGTTATAATATTTAAAATATTTTTTGGAGAATTAAAATGATAGTAAGAGTTAATAAAGATAATATTGAAGAATACGAAAATTTTATAAAAAATCATCCGAAAGGACTGTTTCAGCACTCCTCTAAATGGGCAAAGGTAAAAAGCGCATGGAAATTTGAGGCTGTAATGCTGAAAGATAAAAACGGTGAAATCAAAGGCTCGGGAGCTGTTCTTATACGCTCTGTGCCGGTAATAAAATACTCGCTTATGTACTGCTGCCGTGGCTTTGTATGCGATGAAAATGATTTTGATACATTTGACAAGCTATTTAACGCTTTACTTGAAATTGGCAAGGAATATAAGGCTTACTGCTTTAAAATCGACCCTGAAATTGTTATTCAAAACACCGCTTTTAAAAAGCATTTGATGGACAAGGGATTTGTTGAGCTGAATCCCGGATGTATGGATTTTGAAAATGTACAGCCGAGGTTTGTATATTGCTTTGACTACAACGATATGGACGAGGACGAGCTTATGCTCACCTTTAAATCCGATTACAGAAACCGTATACGAAAAGCGCCTAAAAAAGGTGTTGAAGTAAAAATATGCGGTAAGGAAGCACTCGACGATTTTGTAAGAATAATGAATGAAACGGGAGAGCGTGACGGATTTTCCACAAGACCTAAGGAATATTTTGAAAAAATACTTGACTGTATGACCGACGACGCAAGACTTTATATGGCTTACTACGAAGGAAAAGCTATTGCGGGAACGCTTGCAATTAAGTGGGGCAAGAACGTAATGAAATACCAGTACGGCGCATCGTCAAACGCTCACAGAAATGTCTATCCAAACTATGCTTTACAGTGGGCTATGATGCAATGGGGTATGGAATGCGGCTGTAAGGTTTACGATTTCGGCGGTATTTCAGGCGACTGTCAAAACCCTGACAATCCGCACTACGGCTTATGGAGATTTAAACACGGCTTCGGCGGTTATATGAAAGAGTTTGTCGGCGAATTTGATTACATTATTAACAAGCCGGTATATAAACTTTACAATCTTGCGACAAAACTTTTGAACAGGTAACAAAAATGAGCAGATACGTTATTGATAAAAGCAAGTTAGTTGAAAATATTGAATTTTTAAAAAATAAAGCCGGAGTCCCGCTAATCGCTGTTGTCAAGGGTAACGGATACGGCTTTGGGATAAATGAATTTACTTCTGTTTTAAAAGAAAACGGTATAAAAACTTTCGCCGTGACCGAGGTTGACGACGTACCTATACTAAGGGAAATACTTGATGATGATAACGATATTCTCGTTATGCGTTCAAGCTGTATTGAAGCGGAAGCTAAAATCATTGCTGAAAATGCTTGTATTGCTACAATAGGCTCACTTGAATCGGCGGAGGTTATGAACAAGGTTTCCGGCGATTTAAATGTTAAAACAAAATGCCACCTGAAAATTGACACAGGTATGGGCAGATACGGCTTTATGCCAAGTCAAATTAACGACGCTCTAAAATGCTATGATTTTGAAAATCTTAATTTTACAGGCGCATATACGCATTTTTCATCGGCTTTTCACGACAGCGAACTTACAAAAGCACAGCTTACTCTTTTTAAGGACACAATGTCGCAGATTGAAAAGGCAGGCAAAAATATCGGTACACTGCACGCAAGCAATTCGCCCGCTCTGCTGAATGTTGACGGCGTTTGCCTTGATGCGGTTCGTATAGGCTCCGCTTTCACAGGACGAGTAATTACAAGAGGTAAAAATCCTCTTAACAGATTAGGCTCTTTAGAGGCTGAGGTTATTGAAACTAAAACTGTTCCAAAAGGATATTCGATTGGATATAACGGACAGTATACGACTAAAAGAGAAACAAAAATCGCAATAGTGCCAATAGGACATTATGACGGCTTCGGCTTAACTAAAGAAAAGGAAATTGCCGATTTTCATTCGGTTTTGTCACAGCTGAAAAAATATCTGCAAAAAAATCAAATGTACGTTAAAATAAACGGCAGAATGTACAGTGTGATAGGCGAAATCGGACTTTCACACACGGCGCTTGACATTACGGGAAGCGATGTTAAAATCGGTGATACTGCAAGCGTTGACATTTCACCGCTTATGGTAAATCCGAGGATACCGAGAATTTATAAATAAAAATATTCGCAGGAGCTTGATTATTGCTCCTGCGATTTTTATTTAACGCTTTTTATTCTAAATTATAAGCAGATAAAAATTCATCAATATTATCAAAATAAGTCAAGTTGCCTGAATTTTTCTTAATCGTTTCAACTCCCTCGGATATATTATCGTCAGAGTAGGTATAATTTTCATAATCATTATTAAAAACGATGATTAAATCGCAATCCGACTCATTGTCATAGTATTCATCGCTGTCACTTTGATTTGCGGTTTCACCAATAACAAAAAACTGCGTATTTTCATATGAAATAATTTCTTTTTTAAAACGACTTGTACTTGTGTAAACACCGCTGTCTCCGACTGCGATAAACTGTTGGCTGAAGTAATAATCAAAACTGACCGCTCCTGCCAAAAGCACCGCAATAAGTAAGATAATTGCTGTTTTTTCTTTTTTTGATTCAAGTCGGCTTATGTATGACTTTGCGCTTGATTTTTTAAAGAATGTTTCTTTTAAAATAATATTCAGTGCAAAAAATAACAACACCACGATTACGACCGGAAAACTGTCACTGTCAAGTTTAAGTATTACCCAGTCCTTAAGTTTTGAAGAAACGTATAAGCTTTGAAGAGCGTAATCAAGAACAAATCCACATACTATTGCAATAATCCCCGAAATTACATTCAGTTTTGCCGTATTTAATGTTGACTCTGTGCTACTTTCAAGAAAATACTTTTTATCATCATCGACAGGTTGAAAATCACTGCTCATAAGAAATTCCATATATCTTTGCTCAATAAGCAGCAGTTTCCCTTTTGCACTTTGCTTTGCAAAAAAGGTTTGAAGCTTTTTAACCTGACCTTCTAAAATAAAGTTATTTATTTCCTGATGCTCTTTATGGTAAAAGAACATATTAAGCTGATGCTTGCTTTCATACTTCTCTGTATTTGAATTAAGCTCTTCCCAGCTGATTTTCTTTGACGCAACGGCGAGGTCGTGTTTATAAGAATCAATCAGTCTTGATTGCAGTTTGGTATCGCTTTGGGCATTTTCAAAATCGAATTTATGACATGCGATAAAAGCAAGTATTTCATCACACGCCTCAGACATCATTTTTTCATCAGCAATACAGTGAAAATCAAGCGGTCTGAAATCGGTATCGGATGTTGCATTGTGTATATCATACGGAGAAAATGAAACGTCTGAAAACGCAAACTTAAATCTTGTAACAAGGCAGTAATCATCAGGAATCCCATTGCCGTTATATTCCATAAAGCAATAGCCGTTGCTGTTAGCGTATTCAACAGTAAATTCCACAATGAATTTACTGCAATTCATAATGATTTTGCCGTACTCGGTTTCGGATAAGGCCGCACCGATTGAAACAGCATAATTACTTATTCGTTCTTTTGCTAAGTTTTTAAGCTTTTCCTCAAGAGTGTTTTTACTCTTTTTCATTGATTCACAGCCTTTCAATCTGTACTCTCAATCTGTAAAAGATTACTATAATCTCAAATTAAAAATTACTTACATTTTTCTTTTTCAAACTGTTTTATATACGTCAAAATCAGTTTATAATCAATTTTATGCCTTATCGATAAGACATACGGCATGTGCGGCAATTCCCTGCTTTTTTCCTGTAAAACCAAGACCCTCCTCGGTCGTTGCCTTGACCGAAACGCAGTCAAAATCAATATCGCACACCTCTGCAATATTTTTTCGCATATCACTGATGTACGGCGCTAATTTAGGTGCTTGCGCAAGAACTGTAGCGTCGATATTTACAATTACATATCCCTTAAGGTGAAGCTGAGAAACTACCTCTTTGAGAAGAAGCAGGCTGTTTGCACCTTTCCATTTATCGTCTGTATCTGGAAAAAGATTGCCTATATCCCCCATTGCCGCCGCTCCGAGAACAGCATCGGATATTGCATGAAGCAGAACATCTGCGTCGCTGTGACCAAGCAGTCCTACAGGTGACGGAATATCAACACCGCCAATAATACACTTTCTACCCTCGACAAGCTTATGAACATCGTAACCGTGACCTATTCTCATTGCTCTTTACCTCTCATTTTAATAATGCTTTCCGCCGTTGGCAAATCCTCGGGCGTAGTTATTTTAATATTGCCATAATCACCTATAACGGTAAAGACTTCGGCGCCGTAATTTTCAATAAGCTGACAGTCGTCTGTAAAATCCCTATTCTGTTCATTTGCAAGTGATAAAGCGGCAGTATAAAGTGAAAATTTAAAAATTTGCGGAGTACGAATAGAAATGAGCGACGAACGCTTTGGAGTATCGATAATTTTAAGAGAATCGTCTACAATTTTAATTGTGTCCTTAACAGGAACTCCTACAGCCGCCGCAAGACTTTCTCTTGCTTTTGATATAGTATCGCTTATTTCTTTATCGGTAACAAGCGGACGTGCTCCGTCGTGGATAATAAGTAAATCACAATCATCAATAGTTTCAACAGTGTTTTTTACACTTTCCTGACGTGTTTCTCCTCCGAAGCAATATGATATATCATATCTTGAAAGTACATTTTCAAACGCTTCAAAATCACTTTCTCTGCACACAACTATAACCTCGTCAACCATCGGGTGATTTATAAAGGTCAAAACAGTTCGTTCAATTACGGTCATACCGCCGATTTCAAGCAGAAGCTTGCTTTTATCGGCTTTCATTCTGCTGCCGCTGCCGGCGCCTAAAATTACAGCAATATTATTCATTTTTCAACCTCTCAACCTCTTCAATAGTAGGTGTTGCAAATTCTGTTTTATAAGGATCGTAAACTACAAATCCCGGCTTAGCGCCGTTCGGCTTTTTAACGTTTTTAACAAGAGTATAATCGACCGCAACATTTGACGATTCCCTCGCCTTGCTGTAATATGCGGCAATTACAGCGCAGTCGTGAATAGCCTCATCAGTAATTTGAGCAGAACTTGTTTTACATATGACATGACTTCCGGGGCAATCCTGCACGTGAAACCACGTATCGTAATTACCTGCGTTTTTCATCGTTAATGTATCGTTCATTAAATTATTTCTTCCTACATAAACGTCAAAACCGTCTCTCGTTTTAAAATACATTGGCTTTAACGCTTTTGCGGTTTTCTTCTTATTATTCTTATCATTTTGCTTTTTCAAATAACCCTGTGAAGCGAGTTCTTCCTTGATTTGGGTAATCTCACTGTCGCTTTCCGCTCTTGAAAGTGCGTCTGTAACAGTATCGAAATAATCGGCTTCCGCCTTAGCTTCATTTATAAAATCGTTAAGCTTGCTTTCGGCAACCTGCTTTTTTCTGTATTCTTTATAATATTTCTGTGCATTTTGAGACGGAGTTAAGGCAACGTCGGCGGGAATACGCACAGGAACGTTATTGTCATAATAATTTTCCAAATCATAGTACGGCATACCTTTTTCAAGTCTGTACTGGTTTGTGCTTATTAAGTCACCGAAAAGCTTATATGTGTCCTTGTCCTTACATTCGGCAAGCTCCTGAGTTCTGTTTATGACCTTTCTCACGGCACGTTCTTTCAGCGTTGCGACCTTTTTAAAAAGGTCGGCGCTTCTTGACTTCAATCTCATTAAGCGAACACGCTCATAATAGAAAAAATCAAGAAGTGTTGAAAAGGAGCTGTATGTTTTAATTGTCGCCAAATTATCATACTGCTTTATATCCATAAAGGAAAAATCTTTCGGTACGTCAATAATCACCATAGTAGGAACAGGATTCAAAGCTGCCTTTTTAAAATCAGAAAGTGAAAGTCCGTTTTCTATTTCCCTGCATACTATCGGAGAAACTCCCTTAATCGTATCCATAACGCTGCGATAAACGCCTTTATCACTTTGATATATTTTTGATTTTATCAGCTCAATATCCTGTGTAAAAATATTCAGCTTATCCTGCTTTGGCGGAGCGGTATAGGTAACTCCCGGCAAAATTTGGCGGATATGAGACTTACTTTCATCAATTCTCTTTACGGAGTCAATTACAGTGTCATTACTGTCAACAAAAATAATATTTGAATACTTGCCCATAATTTCGACAATAAGGGAATATGACGTTTTATCGCCAAGTTCATCAGTACCGCTGAAACGAATACGCACAATACGTTCCAAATCATCCTGCTCAACAGCCGTTATCCACGCTCCTGTGAGCCTTTTTCTTAAAAGCAGGCAAAGCATCGGCGGTTTAGCCGGGTTTTCGGGCGGAAAGTCAGTAAAATGAATACGTGCCGTATCCGCATTACATGACAAAAGAAGTTTTTTACTTCCCTGACGTGAACGCAAATTGAGTATTATTTCATCCCTTGACGGCTGGTGAATTTTATCCACTCTGCTGTTGACGGCAAAATCCGCTATTTCATTTTTTAAATGGTATAAAAATATTCCATCAAGTGCCATAGTTTGCACCTTTCCGAATACAAATAGTTTTTGTTTTTACAGATTTTACTAAATCTCCAACACGGGATTTTCTCTCGGAGCAATGATAAATTCGACATCCGTAAAAATTTTTTCAAGTTTGTTTTTAAGCATAAGGAACGGTATGTTTTCGGTTTCATAATGACCTGCTGCGATAACGGGATAGCCTACCTCGTCAGCTTCAAGCATATGATGATATTTAAGCTCGCCCGTAACAAAGCAATCGGCATTTTCCATTGCGCTTTGCATATAATCCTCACACGCTCCGCCGCCGACAGCAACACTTTTTATTATTTTATCGGAGTCGGTGTAGCGAAGTCCGTGACAGTCGAGCACCTCTGCAACAAACAACGCAAAATCGTCGATACTCATACCCTGCCGTAAATCACCGGCAACGAGTATTCCGTCAGGTAAATGACGTGTGTTTTCAAGCTGCAAAAGAGCTGCGAGATTATCGTTAATTCCGTCTTTTGCGACGTCGAATGATGTATGAGCGCTTATGACTGCAATATCGCTTTTAACAAGACTGTATACGGCGCTGTCAGACTTTATTTTATTTATCGGATTAAAAATTACCGGGTGATGTGTTAAAAGTAAATCTGCGCTTACGCTTTCGGCAAAGCGTGCAACATTTTTAGTTGCGTCAAGGCTTATAACCACTGTTTTAACCTCTTTGCGAAATTCTCCGATAAGAAAGCCTGAATTATCCCATTCTTCCTGTTTGTCAAACGGTGCGACTGAATTTATGTAATCGTAAATATTTTTAACTGTTGTCATTTAATATATCCTCCAGCGCTGTTATAATATCTGAATAATCATCGCCTGATTTAGATTTGTTTTTTACAAAATTAAGTAAATGTGAAAAATATTCTTTATTTTCAAAATTTTTTATATTTCCAAGGTAATAATCAAGGCGTGTTTTTTTGCCGACAAAGCCCTTATAATGAGCGTCAAACACACTGTAACAATGACGTGCGTCTTTAACTATAAAATCGTTTTCAATATCAAATCCGTTATCGTACAAAAATTTTCTTACAATTTCGGGATGAGTCATCGGATTTAAAATAATATGCTTTTCGCTGAGTTTTTCGCATCTCGACAAAATATCGGCAATAAGCTCGCCACCCATACCGGCAATAATTATTGTGTCATATAAATCAGGGCACAAATTATCAAGCCCGTCGGACAAACGAGTTTCTATAGCAAAGGAAAGCCCCTCTTGCTCTACAAGTGCTTTACAAGAGGACAAGGGGGCTTCGTTAATATCCAGTGCAAACGCACCTTTAATTTTTCCGCTTTTGTAAAGGCTGACAGGAATATACCCGTGGTCAGTGCCTACATCGGCAATAACAGAATCTTGCTTTACAAGCCCTGCAACTGCCGAAAGACGTTTAGAAAACCTTTGCATTACGCACCAATCATTGAATTGATTTTTTCAACGAGCGAGTCAGCGTCGGTACCGTGAACCATACAAGCCTGCTCAATACTTTCACCCCTTGAAGCAGGACATCCGAGACAGTGCATACCTATCTCAAGAAAAAGCGGTGCTGTATCGGGATATTCATCTAAAATATCGCCTATAATTGAATTTTTTGTAATTTCTGCCATTTTTACTTCCTCCTTGACACTTATTACTATGATATTACTATAACTACTATAACATAAATAATAATTGATTGCAAGACAGCAAAAAATATGTTAACATATATTTCAAAGGATGGTGACGATACTTGGATAAAGAATTTAATCCCGCAATGCAGTTTGACGCTTTTACTGCAGGCGTTGAGGACGGCGGACTTCGCTCAAGTTCATCTATTGAAATACTTGTCTGTTATATTCTTGCCAACTGCAAAGAAAAAATTACATCACAAAATATAGTAGACGCTTTGGTAGAGGGAAAAATTGCCAATTATTTTGAAGTATCAAGTGCAATTTCAAAAATGATAAAGCTGAAAAATGTTGTCGAAAACGATGATGGAAGTCTTTCTCTTACAGGAAAAAGTCAATTTGCGATTGAGCTTGTTGAAAAGGATTTGCCTATAGTTATTAGGGAAAAAGCCGTTGAGCTTGTCAGCAAAATTAAAACGCTCGAACTTTATAAAAAAGAAACAAAGGTTGACATAACAGAAGCGCAAAACGGATACAAAATCACCCTACGCATTACCGATAACGATATTGATTATATGGCACTTACGCTTTATGTGCCGACTCTTGAGCAGGCAGATGTAATTAAAAATAAATTTCAGGAGCATCCAACCGAGGTTTATCAAAATTTAATAAACTATATTTTTTAGCAAATTGTTAAAATAAACAAGAAAAAATCTCCGAACAGTTAAAACGGTTCTATAATAAATGTTGGGGTATGGGACTCCAACATTTATTTTTTTACAAAAA
>JAJBVC010000188.1 GCA_020860025.1 Clostridiales bacterium
GCTTTCTGTTTCCCCCGGTAGAACCGGGGGTTTTCAGCTATTGCCGAACAAAAATAAATGTTGGAGTCCCACACCCCAACATTTATTATAGAACCAATGCTTTTTAGATTTATTAGTTAGCTGTTGCTTTTATTTTGAGAATTCATAATACCCTGACGAATTCTTCTGACGTCTGAAAGTGCCTTGTAAAGCGAATCGTCAATAGAAAGAAGCGTATCGTCGGCATAATTATTTACAGCTGTAAGCATTTCTCTTGACTTGTTCTGAGCTGTTGTAACCATCTCATTAGCCTGATTGGTTGCATTGCCGAGAATTTCAGAAGCCTGATTTTGTGCATCTTCAATATAAGAATCGCCCTGAGCCTTTGCTTTTGAAATAATGTCGGTAGCCTCCGCCTGAGCGGTCGTAGTAATCTGGTCTCTTGCAACAAGCTCTCTTGCCTGCTCCTGAGCCTTAGCGACAATGTCAGCCGCCTCTTTTTTAGCCTCTTCAAGAATACTGTTTCTTGAATCAACAATAGCCTTAGCCTGCTTAGTTTCCTGAGGTGTGTTAAGACGAATATCCTCAATTATTGTTTTAATTTTTTCAACATCTACAGCATATTTTTTACTGAGAGGTATTGATGTAGCGTCGTCAAGAACATCCTCTAAATCTTCAAGTAAAATGTCAGTATTTGTCATAATTATTTATCTCCTTTACATCTTTTATAAATATCTTCTTTAATTTCGCCGGGAACAAATGAGGAAATATCCCCACCGAGACAGCCTACTTCCTTTACCATACTTGATGACAAAAACATATTTTCGCCCTTAGCGGGAAGGAAGAGTGTTTCCATCTTCGGATACAGACTTTTATTTATAAGTGCAAGCTGAAATTCATAGTCGAAATCAGACACTGCACGAAGTCCCTTTACAATAGCCACGGCATTATGTTCTTTCGCATAATCAACCAAAAGACCGCCGTACGTATCAACCTCAATGTTATCAAGATGAATACATCTTTTAAGAAAATCAGTCCTCTGCTGTGCCGTGAACATATGCTGTTTTGCGGAATTTGTCATCACAAGAACAATGACCTTATCAAAAAGCTGAGCAGCTCTTTCAATTATATCTAAATGCCCTAAGGTTACAGGGTCAAAACTACCGGGGCATATGGCAATTTTCATATCAGCTCTCCTTTCGATAAAGCGTCAGCTTAGTTTTACCGTAATTGCGTGACCTGTCAACATACCATCCTGATATATTTTCAGGAAGTTTTTCATCTCGTGAAGTTTCGCAAACAATTATACCGTTTGCCGACATAAGCCTAACAAGCTTCGGCAGGCACTTATCAATGACGCCTTTATTATAAGGAGGATCCAAAAAGGCAATATCAAAATTATCTTTTCTGAGCAGGAAAGCCTCTGCATCGCCTAAAACAAATTTCGCCTTATCGCCAAAAGCACAATGTGAAACATTTTCCTTTACAACCGCCATAGCCTGCCTGTTGCTTTCAACAAAAGTACAGTAGCTTGCTCCTCTTGACAATGCTTCTATACCAAGCTGACCAGAACCCGCAAAAAGGTCAAGCACCCTTTTGTCATCAAGTTCAAACTGTATCATTGAAAACAGTGCTTCCTTAACAGACTGCGTTGTAGGTCTTGTAACATCCTCGCCGGGCAGTGTTTGTAATTTTCTGCCCCTAACGGTGCCGGTAATAACACGTATCATTCTTAATCCTCTGCTGACAGCAGTGAATTGTCAAAACTGTACGCTGTCATTTGATTATTATTATACAAATAAGAAAATCATTCGTCAAGGTGATTAACATTATTTTTACAATTTGTGATAAAAATTATAAATATTAACCGCATTTTTTTGAGATATTGAAGAAACCTGCTCCAATTCTTCAACCGTTGCATTCTTAATTGCAGTTATGGTTTTAAAATGCTTGAGAAGTGCTTTTGCCTTTGCGTCGCCTATACCGCTGATTTTCGTAAGCGATGTTGAAAGCGTACTCTTTTTATGCTTATTGTGATGATATGTTATGGCAAAGCGATGCACTTCCTCCTGTATATTCGATACGAGAGTAAACACCCTGCGATGAGAATTTATTTCTATTTCGCCGCCGTTTACGGCAATAGCACGTGTCCTGTGCTTATTATCCTTAACCATTCCGAAAACGGGAACATTAAGCCCCATAGAATTTATAACGGGAAGCACTGCATTCACCTGCGGTTCGCCGCCGTCAAGCAAGATTAAATCGGGAAGAATTTTAAATGTACTCCCTTCCTCATCGTTATAATAATGATTAAATCGGCGAGTCAGCACCTCTTGCATAGAACCTACATCATTTTGACCGTCAAATCCCTTGATTGCAAAACGCTTGTATGCACTTTTCATAGGACGGCCGTTATGAAAAACGACCATTCCCGCTACATTATCGGCACCGAATGTATGGGAAATATCGTATGATTCAATATATTCGGGCAGCTTTTCAAGTCCTAAAAGAGTGCGAAGCTCCTCAAGAGTCGCAAGCTCTCTGCCGAGTCTTCCCTGCTGCTGCGCAAGATGCTCGTTTGCATTATTTATGCACATATTTACAATTGACAGGTGCTCTCCCTTTTGAGGATGAATAAACTCTACCTTTTTGCCACGGTTATTTTCAAGAAATTCGTGTAAAAGCTCCTCGTCCTCAATCTCGCCGTCAACCGCAATTCGTGACGGTATACGATTTCGTATTGAGTAGTAGCGTTCAATAAGTTCAAACCTTGAACGAGGTAAATCGTCAACTGCGTCAATAATCCAAAATTCTGAATCCGTAAGCCTGCCGTATTCAAATCTGATAACCTCAAAACAGGCTTTTTTATTTGAATTAACAAGAGCAAAAACGTCCTCCTCGGGAACGTTTATTGAAACTACCTTCTGCTTTTCATCAAGATTTGTTATTGCCTTTATTCTGTCACGAAGCTTTGCTGCCTCCTCAAATTTCAGCTCGTCGGAAAGTTGCTGCATTTGCTGCTGCATTTCCTTGACCGCCTTAACACTGCCGCCTTTAAGAAAAGAGATTGCATCTTTAATATTATCGGCATATTCCTCTTTACTTATTCTGCCGGCACACGGAGCCGAGCATAATCCCATAAATCCGTTAAGGCACGGACGGCTCTTTTTGTAATCACGAGGAAACTGTTTATTACAACGTGGAAGCTTATATATTTTCAACGTTTCATCAACAGCCTGCTTTACCGAAAAATTAGACGTATACGGGCCTATATAAGTCGCATCGTCATCGTCAATCTGCTTACATTCTCTAATACTCGGAAATTCACCTTTAGTTATCTTGATATAATGATAGCCCTTGTCATCCTTTAAAAGGATATTGTATTTAGGCTGATGCTGTTTTATCAGTGAACATTCAAGCACAAGTGCTTCAAATTCACTGTCACAGAGAATATAATCAAAATCGTCAACATTTTCAACCATTCTTATTACTTTAATGGAATGGTTTGAATGAGAACCAAAATAGGAGGAAACACGGTTTTTAAGTTTTTTAGCCTTACCGATATATATAATTTTTTTATCTTTATTTTTCATTATATAAACGCCCGGCTGCAGTGGCAGCGCCATTGCTTTTTTACGCAGTTCACGCTCTGTCATAACTTCCTCCTTTACTTTGTTTTATTATTTTAACATAAACAAATAAAAAAATAAAGAACGTTCAAAAAGCCGAGGTGCCATAAGCAATCATCTTATGACACCTCAGCTAACATTGCTTTTTTAGAAAAATTACTCTGTAAATCCTGACTTAACAAGCGAAACAAGACCTTCAACAGCGTCCTCTTCATCAGAACCGTCAGCGATAATTCTAATATCTGTACCGCCCATAATACCCAAAGAAAGAACACCTAAAAGGCTCTTTGCATTCACTCTTCTCTCTTCCTTTTCAACCCAAATTGAAGACTTGAATTCATTTGCCTTCTGAATAAAGAAAGTTGCGGGACGAGCATGAAGACCTACTTGATTTTCTACCTTAACATCTTTAACAAACATAATAATTACCTCTCATCCATTATAAAATAATTAAAATACAATATATTGTGTATAATAATATATTTTTCTTGCTTCTTTACATATTATACCACCATTTTTATTTCGGTCAATAATTGTTAATAAAGTTCGTTTGACTTGTTAATTTCAACTAAAATTTTTGGCGGGTATTTGTACAATTTTCACAGAATTTTTTAATCTTTTTCAAGTTTCGACAATATAGCTTTATCCTCTTTGGTAAGATTTGCGTTTTCAAGCATATCGGGTCTGCGCTTATATGTACGCTCTATTGATTTTTCACGGCGCCATTTTTCAACATTTGCATGGTGACCCGAAAGCAAAACCTCAGGAACGTCTCTGCCGTTCCACGTTGCCGGGTGAGTATACTGCGGATATTCCAAAAGCGAATTAAAATGACTTTCCTCTTCAAAACATTCGTCGTCGCTTAAAACACCCGGAAGCATTCTTGAAACAGAATCGGCAACAATCAAAGCCGGAAGTTCGCCGCCCGTCAGCACATAGTCGCCGACAGAAATTTCTTCAGGCTGCAGCTCTTCAATAACTCGCTCGTCAATTCCTTCGTAATGTCCGCAAAGCAGTGCGATATGTTCCATTTTTGAAAGTTCCTTAACCCTGTTTTGAGTCAGCGTTTTACCCTGCGGTGTAAGATAGATAAGGTGAGGCAGATTTCCGTTCTCATCCGCAAGCGACATATAACAGTCATAAATCGGCTGCGGTGCCATAATCATACCCATTCCGCCGCCGTAAGGCTTGTCATCAACACGGCGATGCTTGTCAAGCGTAAAATCACGAATATCAATACAGTTAATTTCTACCTTTTCGGCTTTTCTGGCTCTGCCGATAATTGATTCGCTCATAACTGAATTGCACATATCGGGGAACAGAGTTAATATATCAATTCTCATCAAAAAGCCCTTTCATCGCTTTAATTCTAATAACTTTATATTCTGTATTTATTTCTTTTACAATATCGGGCGTTGCCGGAATAAGCGTATGCTTGCCCCAGGATTCAGTGTCGTATATGTCGCACGAGCCATAATTAAGCACATCAACAACCTTGCCGTACTCTTCCTCGGTATCAATATCGACAACATAACATCCTATTAAATCCGCAATATAATTTGCATCATCGTCAATGTCGGCATCGTCACGGTTACCGTAGAGTATTTTCCCTTTCAGCACCTCTGCTTTATCAAAAGTATCAACACCGTCAAGCTTTATAATTGCAATATTTTTTTGCTTTCTTGCAGAAATTAAAGCGACAGGTTTAGTTCCGTTCTCATCAAAATACAACGTCTTAAACTGATTCAAATAATCGATATCATCACACCAAAGTTCCATTTTAAGCTCGCCTTTAATACCGTGTGTGTTGTTAATTTTTCCTACTTCCAAATATTGTTTCAAAATATACAGCCTTTCTTCAAAGCGTCAGGTTTAATTTACCCTGCTGTTATTAC